>JBJEYK010000191.1:0-5344 GCA_051886775.1 Candidatus Ventricola sp.
AGGAGGTGCCCGCGGCGGACATCGCCGCCAGCTTCCAGCACGCGGCGGTGGAGCTCCTCAGCGACAAGGCCGTGCTCGCGGCGAAGGAATCGGGCGCGAGGGTGATGGCGCTGGCGGGCGGCGTGGCCAGCAATTCCGGCCTGCGCAACACGATGAACGACAAATGCCAGCGCGCGGGCATCCGCCTTATGATGCCGCCGCCGATCCTGTGTACGGACAATGCGGCGATGATCGGCAGCGCGGGCTTCTACCGGCTGATGCGCGGGGAGCTTGCGGGGCTGGAGCTGAACGCCTGCCCGAGCCTGCGGCTGGTGTGAGAATCTATACGGGAACATAAAAATGTGGCGGGGCTGTGACCAAACTATTACGAGTCCGTAACAAGTTGGCGCAGCCCCGTCACATTTGCCTTCCTGTGGAAAACTGACGTTATCCACAACTTCGCGCGGATGTCGCCCGATGTCCTGTGGACAACTGTGGATAACCCAGGGGAAAACCCCAAAAAATCAGGCGCCATATCGATTGAACGATGTGGACAAGTCTGGGGAAAACCGTGGATAAGCTGTGGGGAAGCGGGGAAAACATGTGGAGAAGGTTTGTAACATTTGATCGGAGAAAATGAAGATTGTGAAAGTATATCGGATGTCGCCAGGAGGCGGCGCATGTTTTGCCCGGCGCGCGCATACCTCTGCCCATGGGGATGAGAGGGGGCGCGGGGATGAAGAATCGTGTGCAGCTGGCTGTGACTGCGCTGCTGGGGGTGACTGCGCTGTGCTCGGCGGCGCTGCTGTTGGCCGCGGGCGGCACGGCGGTGAAGACCTTTGCCGCTGCGGCACAGCAGGAGGACAGGCCCGTAAGGCCGCTTTCCGGGCTGGTCGTGGCGGTGGATGCGGGCCACGGCGGATATGACGGCGGCGCGGTCGGAAGGGTCAGCGGCGTGCCGGAGAAGGGGCTGAATCTGGATGTCGCCCAGCGTGTGGAGACGCTGCTGCGCGCGCAGGGCGCGGACGTGGTGATGACGCGCACGGGGGACTATGCCCTGTGCGACGAGGACCCGCCCATCCGCCGCAAGCTCCAGGACATGCAGCGCCGCGCCGCGCTCATCACCGCCGGCGGCGCGCAGGTGGTGCTGTCCATCCACATGAACGAATACGCCGGGCGCAGCCAGAGCGGGCCGCAGCTGTTCTACCGCGAGGGCTGCCCGGCGGGGCGGCTGCTGGCCGGTGCGATGCAGGAGGCGATGAACGATGCACTGTCGCCCAAAAAGGCGCGCGCGGCGCTGAGCGGGGACTATTACATCCTCACCCTGGGGCTGCCCAGCGTGCTGGTGGAGTGCGGCTTCCTGTCCAACCGGGAGGAGGAGCAGCGGCTGCTGACGCCGGCATACCGCCAGCGCGTGGCGGAGGCCATCGTGCAGGGGCTGTGCAGCTGGGCCGCGCTGGACACGCCCCATCCGACGCCGCTGCCGCCTGTGGACCGGAGCGACGAACCGACGGCGGAATAGCATCCTTTTCGTGATGAAGGACTTCCCTTTTTTTGGCTTTGGTGTTATACTGTACCCTGCGGTCATGGTGAAAACCATCGGCTATGTGAACGGACGGAGGAGCAAATCTCTTGCTGCAGGAACTGGATCAGGCGCGCGCGGCAATCGGAGCGTGCGATACAAGGGAGCTGAACCCGCTCCAGATGGCGTATATCGGCGACACGCTGCACGACCTGTATGTGCGCAGCCTGCTGCTGTCGCGCGGGATGAGTGTGGGGCGGATGCACAGTCAGGCGATCCGCATGGTCAGCGCGCACGCGCAGGCGTGCATGCTCGAGCGCATCGAGGGCGAGCTGACCGAGGCCGAGGCCGACATCGCCCGGCGCGGGCGCAATAGCCAGGCCAAGCACGCCGCGCCCAAGCACGCCAACCCGGCGGACTATGCGCACGCCACGGCGCTGGAGGCGCTGTGGGGCTATCTGTACCTGTCCGGGCAGACGCAGCGGCTGGACACGCTCATCAGACTGGCGCTCTCGCGCACGGAGGACATATGGCAAAGGCAAAGCTGAAGGTGCTGCTGCTGCGCGCTACGCCCGATCCCGACGAGATCGTGGCGCTGGGCGCGCGGCTGTGCTATGCGCAGGCCGATCTGGATACGCTGCGCGAGCGCGTGGAGAAGACGGACCAGCAAAAGTATATCTCGGGCGTGATGGAGCGCGGGCACCTGTCGGTGATGGAGCACGCCAGCTTCACCTTCGCGGTGGAGGGGGTGTCGCGGGCGCTGCTGGCGCAGCTGACGCGCCACCGCATCGCGTCGTTCTCGGTGCAGAGCCAGCGCTATGTCTCCATGGCCGACGGGTTTGACTACGTCGTGCCGCCGTCCATCAGCGCGCTGGGCGAGGCGGAGGAGGCGGAATTTGTCCGCCAGATGGACACCATGCACGCATGGTATTGCCAGTGGCAGGAAAAACTGGGCGGGGCAAAGGAAGCCGCCAACCAGGACGCGCGCTTCGTGCTGCCAAACGCGGCGGCGACGCGCCTGCTTGTGACGATGAACGCGCGCGAGCTGATGCACTTTTTTGCGCTGCGCTGCTGCAACCGCGCGCAGTGGGAGATCCGCGAGATGGCCTGGCAGATGCTTGCCGCCTGCCGCGAGGCCGCGCCCGCGCTCTTTGCCGGGGCGGGGCCTGCGTGCCTGCGCGGCGCGTGCCCGGAGGGCAAGGCCTGCTGCGGGCGCGCCGGCGAGGTGCGCAGCCGCAGCGAATCACTGGGATAAGATCCGGGCGCACAGCGCCGGAGGACAGGAAAGAAGGATACAGACCATGGCATACTACGATTCCTTTACCAAGAAGCCGCACAGCAAGCGCGACGATTGGCGCGACGACGAGCAGACCCGCCGCCCCGCGCGCGACGGCGACCAGGCTGCACCGGCTGGGCGGAGCCGCTACGGTGAGCGCCGAGAGGGCGCCGCGCCGCGCAGGGAGTACGGTGCGCCGCGCGAGGGCTATGCGCCGCGAAAGGAGTACGGCGAGCGCCGTGAGGGCGCCGCGCCGCGCAGGGAGTACGGCGAGCGCCGCGAGGGCGCCGCGCCGCGCAGGGAGTACGGCGAGCGGCGCGAGGGCTATGCGCCGCGCAGGGAGTACGGCGAGCGCCGCGAGGGCTACGCGCCGCGCAGGGAGTATGGCGAGCGGCGCGAGGGCACCGCGCCGCGCAGGGAGTACGGCGAGCGCCGCGAGGAACGCGCTCCGCGCCGGGACGACAGACCCGCGCGTGAGACGGTCAGGCCCGTGCCGCCGATGCCCGAGCAGGAGGAGAGCAACCTGCTGGTGGGCCGCAACCCGATCCGCGAGGCGCTGCGCGCCGGGCGCGACATCGAGAAGCTGCTGGTCGCCCGGGGCGAGCTGATCGGCTCGGCGCGGGAGATCGTGGCGATGGCGCGCGAGGCGAGGATCGTCGTGCAGGAGGTCGACCGGGCGCGGCTGGATCAGATGGCGCCAAACCATCAGGGGCTGATCGCCGTCGCCTCCGCCTACGCCTACAAGACCGTGGACGATATGCTGACGCTGGCCAGAGAGCGCGGCGAAGCGCCGCTGCTGGTGATCCTGGACGGTGTGACCGACCCGCATAACCTGGGCGCGATCATCCGCAGCGCGGAGTGCGCCGGCGCGCACGGCGTGATTATCCCGGAGCGCCGCGCCGTGGGGCTGACGCCCGCCGCGGTGAAGGCCAGCGCGGGCGCGGTGGAATACCTGCCCGTGGCCCGGGAGACGAACCTCACCCGCGTGATCGAGCGCCTGAAGAAGGAGGGCGTGTGGATCTACGGCGCGGCGATGGAGGGCGAGGACTACCGCAGGGTGGACTTTGCCGGCCCGGCGGCGATCGTCATCGGCTCCGAGGGCGAGGGCATCTCGCGCCTGGTCAGCGAGGGCTGCGACAAGCTGGTGTCGCTGCCGATGAAGGGCCACATCGATTCGCTGAACGCTTCCGTGGCGGCGGGCGTGCTGCTCTACGCCATGGCAGCCGCACGGGGCTGAGATGAAGCCGCTGCTGCTGGTGGACGGCTATAACGTCATCGGGGCGTGGGACGTGCCCCGGCGCGAGGGCCTGTCCATCGATCAGGCGCGGGAGAGGCTTTTGCACCTGGTCGCCGACTATGCGGGGTATTCCGGCGAGGAGGTGATCGTCGTCTTCGACGGGCATTATACCGACCGCAGAACCCGCTCGCGCGCGACGGTGCACGGTGTGGAGGTGGTGTTCACCCGGCACGCCGAGAGCGCCGACAACTACATCGAGGCGATGTGCGCCGCCGCGCCGAGGTGGCGGCAGGTGCGCGTGGCGACGAGCGACGGCACTGAGCAGACGGTCACGCTCGGGCGCGGCGCGGTGCGCCTGTCCTCGCGCGAATTTCTGATGGAGCTGGAGCAGACGCGCAGCGCCGGACGCACGCATATGCGGGAGGAAAAGGTCTCCCGCGGGGATATCCTTTCCCGGCTGCCGCCGCATCAGCGGGAGATCTTCGACCGCATGCGCAGGGGGCTGGATGACTGAGCGACCGAGGAGGACGGCATGACCCGCGATTTCGACAGCATGACCGACGAGGACATCGCCCTGCTGGCCCAGCAGGGGGACGTCGAGGCGTCGGAATACCTGCTCAACAAGTACAAGAATTTCGTCCGCTCCAAGGCGCGCTCGTATTTTCTGGTGGGCGCGGATCACGAGGACATCGTGCAGGAGGGCATGATCGGGCTGTTCAAGGCGTTCCGCGACTTCCGCCCGGACAAGCTGGCCTCCTTCCACGCCTTTGCCGAGCTGTGCGTCACCCGCCAGATCATCACCGCCATCAAGACCGCCACCAGGCAAAAGCACATCCCGCTCAACTCGTACGTCTCGCTTAACAAGCCCATCTACGAGGAGGAGAGCGACCGCACGCTGATGGACGTGATCACCGAGGGGCGCGGCGCCGATCCCGAGGAGCTGATCATCGGGCAGGAGAGCTACGTCTCCATCGAGAGCCGCATCGACGAGGCGCTCTCCCCGCTTGAGCGCAAGGTGCTGGCGGCCTACCTCGACGGCAAGAGCTATCAGGAGATCGCCCGCATGCTCGACCGGCACGTCAAGAGCATCGACAACGCGCTCCAGCGCGTCAAGCACAAGCTCGAAAGGCTTGTGCGCGACAAAAACGCGTGATCCCCCGGCAGGGGAGGTCCGCCGCCGCGCACGGGATTTTGAGCAAAAACGTGTGCGGCTATTGACAATCCGATGAGATTTGGATAGAATAATGAATGAGTAGAACGGTTGACAGCCTCTGCGCAGGTGTAGTTTAATGGCAGAACTTCAGCTTCCCAAGCTGATCGCGTGGGTTCG
>JBJEYK010000192.1:0-5339 GCA_051886775.1 Candidatus Ventricola sp.
CAAACCACAAACACCGGGGCACGGGTGATGCAGAATGATTCACCCGTGCCTCTTTTTGATTCAAAGGAGGCTGAAATGCTGGATATTGATCGACTGCTGGCAAACATGCCGAAGGATGAGGACGAGCTGAAAGCCGTACAGGAAAAGCACCGGCAAATCCTTCAGGAAAACCGCGATAAAGAAAAGGCGCGGAAGGCACGCAACCACCGGCTCTGTGAGCACGGAGCCATTCTGGAGGCGTACTTTCCGCAGACCATCTCGATGGACAGCGCACAGTTCGCTGCGTTCATGCAGGAGCTTGCCGCTGGCAGGTAACGGACGGGGGCGTTTCGGGGAGACCCGGGGCGTCCCCGATTCATTCCGGGGATGGAATGCGCACTTATACATACATTGCCTTTGGCAACGTATGTGTCGTGCGCCCTGCGGGGCTGTTGCGGACTCCGTCCGCGATGGGGCAAGCCCCATACCCCGGGATACGAACCGGCTCCTGCGGGAGCCAAAGAACAGGAGGATGCATTGAATTTCTTTCACTGCCCAATCAAGATTATCTCGCGGAACAAGGGACGTTCCGCTGTCGCTGCGTCCGCGTACATCAGCGCAACACGGATGGAAAACACGTGGGACGGTACCACCCACGATTACACCCGCAAGCGTCACGTGGTGTATACCGAGGTCATGCTGCCCGAGCACGCGCCGCCGGAATACGCAGACCGCAATGTGCTGTGGAACAGCGTGGAATGGAGCGAAACGAAGCGCGACGCGCAGCTGGCCCGTACGGTGGAGCTGGCGCTTCCCGCTGAGCTGACGCACGAGCAGAACATCACGCTCATTCGCAGATTTGTGCAAAAAACCTTCGTGGACAAGGGTATGTGCGCCGACGTGGCCTTTCACGACAAGGGCGACAGCAATCCCCACGTACACATCATGCTGACCATGCGCGCCTTGCAGGAGGACGGGCGCTGGGCACCCAAGAGCAGGCTGGTGTACAATCTCGACGCAAACGGCAACCGCATCCCTGCCAGGCAGAAGGGCCGATGGAAAACGTACAAGGAGAACACGGTGGACTGGGATGATCGCGGTAATGCAGAGATCTGGCGCGCAGCGGCTGCCGACGCCATCAATGAAGCGCTGCGGGACGCAGGGTTTACGCAGGGCTTTGTCGATCATCGAAGCTATGCCCGGCAGGGCAAGGAGCGCATTCCCATGATTCACGAAGGCCCGGAAGCGCGCGCCATGGAGCAGCGCGGCATCTGTACCGATGTGGGCGAAAAGAACCGTGAAATTCGTGAGCAGAACAAGCAGCTCAAGCAGATGCAGGCAAGGCTATCCCGGCTGAATGCCTGGGCGCAGTATGAGAAGAAGATGGATGAGGCATTGATTGCTCAGGGCGAGGATGTGTCCAATCTGTATTTGCGCTATGTGCTGGCTTCCCGGATTTTTGAATCTACTGTCCCGCCCAACCGGAAGGATCGCCGCTTGGAGGACGCGACCGGCCTAATGGTCATCATGAGCGATTACAACATTACCGACGCGACATCCTATGCAGAAGCGGTCAAGCAGGCCAACGCGAAATTCTATGACCTTCGCAGCAGACGCAAGGAAAACGCAGACTTGTCCAGCGCGATAGGCGCGCGCATACACGCTTATGAGGACAGGAAGAAGTATCAGCGGTATTACAGTGCTTGGAGCAAACTGTCCGGCAGCAAGGCAAGCGCCTACGAGTGGGAGCATGAGTTCGAATTGCACAAGTACCGGCAAGCGGATGAAGCACTGAACCGCTGGGAGGCCGACGGAGAACGGTTGGACTACAAGGGCTGGCAGACAGCGATGAAGCATCTCAACAAGGAGCGGTTTGCGCTTGACTATGAGCTGCAAGGGCAGAAGGAGACTATCCGCAGGCTGGAAGTTGTGAAGCGGGAGTTCATCCGGGAGAGGAAGAGATTGAACCTTGGCAAACGAGATAGATAAACGATGTCTGTCCCAATACCATGACAGGTGTTCCCCGTGTCCGCACGGTATTTCCCGGGCTTTCAGGCTTTTCTCTTTTTCCTGATCCGGTTGAGCTGAGCGTTCATTTTCAGCAGCTCTTCCTTGCTGAAGCTTATGGCTTTCCGGTCAGTAGGCAGGTGCATACCAGCAAAGGACTGCCTTCGCGGCGTCTGCGCTTGCGAAGCCTCCGGTATTCGGATATAATGAGAATACATCAGACTCCATATGCGTGGAAGGCAAGAAGGGAGGCGGCAAACGTGATTTCAGACGAAACCGCATACCGGCGGTATCTGGATGGCGAGGAAAAGGCCGCCGATGTGCTGGTTGAGCGGTATGGCGACGCGCTGACGCTGTACATCAACGGCTATCTCCGGGATATGGACGAGGCCGAGGATCTGATGATCGAAGCGTTCTCCCGGATTTTTGCCAAGGAGCGCCCGATTACGGGCGAGGGCGCGTTCGCGGCGTATCTGTATAAGACGGCGCGCCACCTCGCCCTGCGCCACAAAAACCGGAACAGACTCCGCCTCTCGCGGCTTGACGGGCAGGACTTTGAGCCGCAGAACGACGTGCCGGCGGACACGGCGCTCATCCGCAGCGAGCAAACGCGCCAGCTCTATGCCGCGCTGGGGAAGCTGAAGCCGGAATACCGCGAGGCGCTGTACCTCGTCTATTTCGCGCAGCTCAGCTACCGCAACGCGGCGGCTGTCATGGGAAAAAGCGAGACGCAGATCACCAACCTTGTCCACCGCGGCAAGCAGAGCCTCAAGCTGATTCTGGAGCAGGAGGGATTCACCCGTGCGGACGAATGAAGAGCGCATCCATCTCATCCACGAAAGGACGGCGCAGAAAAGGCGCGACTCGGCGCGGCGCAGGCATCGCGCGCTCTGCGCGGCCTGCATGGCGGCGTGCCTTTGGCTGGTTGCCGGCGCGGGCGCGCTGATGCCCGCGCTCATGGCCCGCGCGACGGGCGGCGGCGCATCCCACATCTCCGGCGCGGCCAGCCTGATCGGCGGCCACGACGCGCTGGGGTATATCCTGATGGGGCTGCTGGCCTTCCTGCTCGGCGTATGCGTGACGGTTTTCCTCTACCGCCTGCGCCGCAGGGAGGAGCGACGGCGGCGGGAGGAGGACAGCGATGAACTTTGAGCTGATCGACAATCTCTTTCAGGTGACGGCGCTGGGCTGCGCCGCAGCCGCCGCCATGCTTCTCTCGCTGCGCAAAAGGAGCCGTTCCCTGCTGATGCTCGCCCTCGCCTACGCCTGCTTTTCCATGGGGACGCTGTATTTTGTGCTGCATCTGGCCATCACCGGGGATGTCCCGCAGGTCTTCTACGTCTCGGAGGTGTCGTGGCTGGCCTCCTACCTCAGCTTCCTCTCGCTGCAAATTCTGCGCTCGGAGGCGCTGCGCATCCGCATGCGTCCGCTGCCCGCAGCCGGTGCGGCGCTGACCGCGGCGCTGGCGCTGGTCTTCCGCATGCTGGGCCCGTCGCTGGTGATGTCCCTGCTCTTTGCGCTGACGCTGGGTGCCATCGTGTACCTCAGCGCGTTCCATCTGCAAAGCCGCCCGGCGCACCGGCGGACGGATGGGCTGCTGCTCGTTTGCATCGCGCTGCAGCTGCTGCTGTTCATCGTCTCCACCTTCTTTGAGGATTACACCCGCTTCAACCTGTACTTCGCCGTGGACATCGCGCTGACCCTGTGCCTCACGGCGCTGCTGCCGGCGATGCTTGGGGAGGTGAGCGCGCCATGACCTACATCGAAAACATCTTCCTCTGCCTCGCCCTGCCGCTGATCCTGTCGCTGTTTTTCAGTCAGGGGCGCGCGCGCAGCTTCACCCTGTTCATCGTCGCGGGCATGTGCGCATGCCTGCTCTCGGCCTATGTGAGCAGCTTCTTCATGGGGTATTGCGGGGCGAGCCCCCAGGCGGCCGTCATCGAGATCACCCCGGTCTGCGAGGAAATCCTCAAGCTGCTGCCGCTGCTGTTCTACCAGCTGATCTTTGAGCCGAAGCCGAAGGAGCTGCCCGGCGCGGCGCTGGCCATCGCCGTGGGCTTTGCCACCTTTGAAAACGTCTGCTACCTGACGGAAAACGGCGCGGAGGACTTCACCTTCCTGCTCATCCGCGGCATATCCGCCGGGGCGCTGCACATCCTCTGCGGCGCGCTCTCCGGCTACGGGATCGCCCATGTGTTCCGCCGCCGCTGGCTGGCGCTGACCGGCACCGTGGGCATTCTGGGCGCCTGCATCGGCCTGCACGGCATCTACAACCTGCTCATCACGGCGCAGGGCGCGTGGAAAACGGCGGGCTACCTCTTCCCCTCCACGCTGCTCGTCAGCCTGTTTGCCCTGCGGCAGCTTTCCCCCCCGGCTGAAAAGCGTGTTCCTGTAGCGCGCCCCCTTCCCCCGACCGCTCGGGGGAATTTTTTTTTTGAAAATTTGTGTTTGGGGTGAAAGGATTTGCCATTTCGTGTATTTTATCAGATAGAGGGGTTATGCTCCTCGGAAAAACAACCGGAGGAGGTTTCCCACATGACCTGTACAACCCAAGTTCGCATGCGGGCCATTCACAGCAGAACGCGGCGTTACCGGGCGCACAACGATGCCCGGCAGCTTTCCTGCCTGGCGGCGTGCGGCACGCTGCTGCTGGCGGGCATGATCCTGCTGCTGCACACCGTGCAGTCGCCGGGCGTGGCGGCGGTGGCGGACGGCTTCGGCGCGGTGCTGCTCAAGGACGGCGCGGGGGCGTATATCGTCATCGGCCTGGCCGCCTTTGCCGCGGGCGTGGCGGCGACCGTGCTTTGCGTGCGAATGACATACAGAACCAACCACCGCGCTGACCGTGCGGAAGAAAGCGAGGACTAAGCCATGAAGAAAACCATCCTATGCCTCCTGCTGGCGCTGGGCCTGCTGCTGCTGAGCGCGGCGGCGATGGCGGCGAGCGACCCGGACAATAATAGTTTTGATATTGGTGATGGCGATATCACCATCACGGATGGCAACAATCCGGGTACCATCAAGGTGCTGTACGGCGACAATCAGAAAAAGGACAGCATTAACCCGGAATCGGTCATCACTGTTCAGGGATATAATCCTCCGAACGGGCTTCAGCTCAGCATCGAAACAGAAGTACCTGTGAAGATCTGTTATTCTGTTATGCTCGATAGCGTTAGCAATGTCTATCCAATGAGCATTGCCGCCAATGCCGATGTTACATTAGAGCTTTACGGCAGTCCTATCTTTTTGTTTGGAGGGAATGACCAGCCTGCCATCACGCTCGGCAGCGGCAGCAAGCTGACTGTCAAAGGCGCAGTGGACAGCCGCGAAGTACTTCGTCTGTACAGCAGCAA
>JBJEYK010000193.1:0-5337 GCA_051886775.1 Candidatus Ventricola sp.
ACGGTCGTCTCCTCGGTCAAGTCGCCGTGGATGGCCGGCGTGCGCGCGGGCGACGTGCACGAGGTCGCCATCTCCCACGGCGAGGGACGGTTTGTCTGCCGCGAGGGGCTGCTGCGCCGACTGATGGCCAACGGTCAGATCGTCACGCAGTACTGCGACGAGCACGGCATCCCGGCGGCGAACATGCCGGACAACCCGAACGGCTCCGTCTGGGCGGTGGAGGGCATCTGCTCGCCGGATGGCCGCGTGCTGGGCAAGATGGGCCACAGCGAGCGAATTGGCCGGTTCGTCGCGGGCAATATCCCGGGCGAAAAGGATCAGAAAATCTTCGAATCCGGCGTGCGCTACTTCCTGTAAGAGCGCGACAGCGGGGCTGTCGGGGGAAACCCGGCAGCCCTTTGCCGCATTGACAATGCGGGCAGGACACTCTATAATGAAGGAAACCGGTACGGCGGGGGGATGGACGATGAAACGGGCTGCTGTGTGGCTTTTGGCGCTGCTGCTGCTTGTGCCCCTGGGTGCATGGGCGGAGGGGACGATCACGGCCTGCGGCATCACGGTCGATGCCGGAGCGACGGCGATCGATTTCGGCCCGGTTCGGGTGACGGATGTGGACGCGCTGACGGAAATGCTCGACCGGATGCCCCGGCTGGAGCGGGTGGATATGTTTGAATCCAAGCTGTCCAAGACAGAGATGGACATGCTCTTCACCCGCTATCCGCAGATCACCTTCGGCTGGACATACCGCGTGGGCGACCACACGGTGCGCACGGACATCACGGCCTTCTCCACGCTGCACGGCAGCAGCCCCGACCCGACCCATTCCGAGCGGGATTTCCAGTGGCTTAAGTTCTGCAAGGGGCTCAAGGCCATCGACCTGGGGCACAACTGGATCACGGACGTGAGCTTCCTGACCAGCTTTCCGGAATTGAAGGTGCTCATTCTGGCGGTCAGTCCGATCACGGACATCACGCCGCTTGCGCAGCTGCGGGAGCTGGAATACCTGGAGCTGTTCACCAACCGGATCACGGACATTTCGCCGCTTGCTGAGCTGACGAAGCTGCGCGATCTGAACCTGAAGAACAACCCGGTCGAGGATCTCAGCCCGCTTTTTGGCATGACCAGCCTGGAACGCCTGTGGGTGGGCGGCCCCAGGATGGAGAAGGCGCCGCCTGAGCAGGTTGCGCGGCTGTACGAGGCGCTGCCAGGCTGCGAGATCGACTGGGACAGCAATCCTACGGGCGGCACCTGGCGCACGCATCCGCGCTACGAGGTGATCTACCGCATCTTCCACACGCAGGTGTACGAGCCGTTCGACCCGTGAGGGCGGCGTGCAGCGCCAGATGAAATCAAAAGAGGAGTATACAGGATGAAGAGATGGATGACGGCTGCCGCCGCGCTCGCGCTGACGGCCTGCTGCGCGGCGGCCACGGCGGAGGTAGTACCGCTGCCGATCGACCTGACGGGCGGGCTGCCCTATGCGCAGGACAGCCGAAGGTCGGACACGCTCTACGAGGATGAATCGCTGCGCGTGGAGATCACCGAGACGATGGTGGACACCACCCGCGTGGTCATCGCGCGGGTGCGCATCGCCGATCCCTCCCAGCTGCGCACCGCACCGGCCTACGCCTTTGACCGCGACCAGACGGCGATGATGACCGCGATTGCCCAGCGGGTGAACGCCGTGCTGGCGATCAACGGCGATTATTACAGCTATCAGGCCGCGCGCGGCGGCTACATGATCCGCCAGGGCGTGCAGTACATCGACAGGCCGATCAAGGGGCGCGACGTGCTGATCATCGACAGCCACGGCGACTTCTATATCGAGCACGAGATCAACGAGGAGACGCTGGCCAAGTATGACGCGCTGGGCGGCATCGTCAATTCGTTCAACTTCGGCCCGGGCATCGTGGTGGACGGCGTTGTGTGCGATTCCTTCCAGGCGGTGTACAACTCCGCCGAGAAGAAGGCGGCGCGCTCCTGCATCGCGCAGGTGAAGCGCGGCGAGATGGAATACCTGTGCATCGTCACCGAGAGCAGCGACGACTCCGCCGGCGGCGGGCTGACGCTGGAGCAGTTTACCGATTTTGTGGCGACGCTGGGCGTGCAGAACGCCTACAACCTGGACGGCGGCAACTCGGCGGCGCTCATCTACACGGGGGAGAAGATCACCTCGGTGGGCGACCGGGATCATCGCCCGCTGAGCGACATCATCTACTTCGCCTCCGCGGCGAAGGCGGACTGACAGTCTGGGGGGAGACACTTGTACGGAATCGTGCTGGCGGCTGCGCTCGCGGTGGGGAGCGCAGCATTTCTTGTGCGCCAAAGGCGTGCCGGGCTGCGGGGACGCACCCTGCCCGTCGTGCTGGCGCTTGGCATCGTGCTGATGCCGCTCGTCTCGCGCGTGTTTGTGCAGCTGACGCGGTATGCGGTGCGCGGGTTCGGCGGCTTTGTGCTGCTCAGCTGCAAGCCCTACGATTACGCGCTGTGCGGCACGATGCTGGGGCTTTTGCTCGCCGCCGTGCTGGCGGCGCGTCTGACGCATCAGCGTGCAGCGCGGGTGCTCGACGTGCTGGCGCCCGCGGGGCTGCTGGCGCTGGCCGTTGCAAGGGCTGGCGAGGTCTTTTCCGACTTCGGCTGGGGCCAGCTCGTGCTCGACCCAAGGGGGCAGGTGTTCCCCGTGGCCGTACAGGACATGTACGGCCAGTGGCATCTGGCGGTATTCATGCTGGAGGGCGCGCTGGCGCTGGGGCTTGGGCTGTGGGCCTGGCGCATCCGCGGGCCGGAGGGCGCGTGCTTTGCCCGGGCGCTGCTCTGGCTGTCGCTGACGCAGATCCTCTGCGAGAGCCTGCGGGCCGAGACGATCCGCTGGGGCTTCGTGCGGGTGCAGCAGGTGGCGTGTGCGGTCTTTGGCCTGGCGCTGATGCTGGCGGCCCTGGCCAAGCGGCGCAGGCTGCGCGGAGCTGCTGCCGCAGTGGGCGTGTATCTGGCGGGCGTGGCGGTGGTGGCGCTGATGGAATACGCGCTGGACAAGCTGCCGATGCCCCAGGCGCTGGATTACGCCGTGATGGCGGCGGCGCTGGGCGCGATGGGCGCAGCCGCGATGCGCGTGCTTGCGCGGACAGATGAGGGGTGATTTCATGGACAACCGGACGGCGCAGCCGCCGCTGCTGGCCAGGCCGCTCGTGGTGACGGTGCTGGCCATCGCCTGCAACGTGCTCTGGGGCAGCGCGATTCCGTTCATCAATCTGGGCTACCGGCTCTTTGCCATCCCGGCAGGGGAGACGGCCTCTCAGATCCTCTTTGCGGGGTGCCGTTTTTTCCTGGCCGGCGCGCTGACGATCGCCTTTGCCAGCGTACCGCGCGGGCGCCTGGTGCGCCCTGCGAGGCAAAACCTGCACATGGTCGCCGTGCTGGCGATGCTGCAAACCATCCTGCAATATGTGCTCTTTTACATCGGCGTGGCGCGCACCACGAGCGTCAAGGCTGCGATCATCCAGGGCCTGGGCGCGTTCGTGTCGATTCTGATCGCGTGCTATGTGTTCCACTCCGAGCGGATGAACCGGCTCAAGTGGCTGGGCGGCGTGCTCGGCGTGACGGGCGTGGTGCTGGTCAACCTGAGCGGCGCCGGGCTGACCGGCGGCCTGCGCCTGACGGGCGAGGGCTGCCTGCTGCTGTCGATGATCGCTTCGGCGTGCAGCGCGGGCGCGATCAAGGCCTTTAGCCAGCGGGAGGATCCCGTGGCGCTGAGCGGGTGGCAGTTCATGCTCGGCGGCGCGGTGATGGCGGCGGGCGGCCTGATGCTGGGCGGACGGCTGCGCCCGACGGGCTGGGGCGCGGCGGCGGTGCTGCTGTATCTGGCGGCGCTGTCGGCGATTGCCTACACGGTATGGTCGATGCTGCTCAAGGTCAATCCCGTCTCGCGCATCGCGCCGTACATGTTCCTGCAGCCGATCTTCGGCGTGGCGCTGTCGCTGCTGCTGTACCCGGGCGAACCGGCGCCGCTTGTGCGCTACGGCGCAGCGCTGTGCCTGGTGTGCGCGAGCATCGTGATCATCAGCCACGCCCAGCGGGAGGACGCGTAATTGCAGAAACTGCGCGCCTGTCAAGCAAAAGGCCTTGACAGGCGCCTGGTCGTCGTGTATAATGATCAGGCTGTCAAGCTCTTTCACTTTACGTCGCCGCTCGGGAGGCTCCTGCGGCGTGCGCAGGGAGGCGCCTGTGGACGATCGGTTGGAAATCGGCTGGCTGTTCGCGTTTTACGGCCCGCTGCTCACGGACAGACAGAGGAGCCTGCTCTCGCTCTACTGCGAGGAGGACTTCTCCCTGTCGGAGATCGCCGCGCGGGAGGGCATCTCGCGCCAGGGCGTGTACGACGCGGTGCGCCGCGGCGCGCGCCAGCTGGAGGCATATGAGCGCCAGCTGGGCCTGCTTGCGCGGTATCGCCGCCTGACGCAGGGCCTGGAGGAGGGGCTTGAGGCGCTCCGGGACGCGCCCGGAGAGCAGGCGCAGCGCGCCAGGGAAATCCTGGCGAGGCTGCTTTCGGAAGAGGAGGAGTAGGATGGCCTTTGAGGGACTGACGCAGAGGCTTCAGCAGGCCTTTGGCAAGATGCGCGGCAAAGGCAAGCTGACGGAGGACGATGTCAAGCTTGTGATGCGCGAGGTGCGCATGGCGCTGCTGGAGGCGGACGTCAACTACAAGGTCGTCAAGGACTTTGTCAAGCGGGCGACCGAGCGCTGCATCGGGCAGGAAACGCTGGAAAGCCTGAGCGCCCAGCAGCAGATCATCAAGATCGTCAATGAAGAGCTGACGGCGCTGATGGGCGGCAGCAACGCCCGCCTGCAGTACAGCTCGCAGCCTGTGTCGGTGTTCATGCTCTGCGGCCTTCAGGGCGCAGGCAAGACGACGATGTCCGCCAAGCTGGCCAACTACCTGCGCAAGGACGGCAAGCGCCCGCTGCTGGTCGCCTGCGACATCTATCGCCCGGCGGCGATCAAGCAATTGCAGGTCGTCGGCGGCCAGGTGAACGTGCCGGTGTTCGAGCGCGGCACGCAGGACCCGGTCGAAACCGCCCGCGAGGCGGTGGCGTTCGCCCGCAGCCATCAGCACGACGTGGTGATCCTGGATACGGCGGGCCGCCTGCACATCGACGAGGCGCTGATGGACGAGCTGGCGCGCGTGCGCGAGGCGGTGCAGCCCTCCGAGATTTTGCTGACCATCGACGCGATGACCGGCCAGGACGCGGTGAACGTCGCCAACACGTTCAACGAAAAGCTGGAGATCACCGGCGTGATCCTCACCAAGCTCGACGGCGATACCCGCGGCGGCGCGGCGCT
>JBJEYK010000194.1:0-23887 GCA_051886775.1 Candidatus Ventricola sp.
TAGGAATGGCAGATGCTGTTCATCGCTGTTTGAAAACTGCTTAGTAAGTAATAGCATCCTTTTCTTTCCCGGCGCGCCGTGCTATAATCGCAGCATACACAGCGCCGCGCTCCACCAGCGCAATCTCCGGCGCTGGGGAGGCAGCCATGTACACGGACACCATCTGCGCGCAGGCCACCGCGCCGGGCGAGGGCGGCATCGCCATCGTACGCCTGAGCGGGAGCGCGTGCGAATCGATTCTCCTGCGCGTCTTCAGGCCATTCGGCGGGAGGCCGCTTGAGCATCGCCGCCTGACCTTCGGACATGTCATCGACGGGGACGAGGTGGTGGACGAAGCCATGGCCGTGCTCATGCGCGCGCCGTACAGCTACACGCGCGAGGACGTCGCCGAGATCCAGTGTCACGGCTCCGACGCGTTGGTGCGCCGCATCCTGCTGCTGCTGCTGCGCGCGGGCGCGCGCATGGCCGCGCCGGGCGAATTCACGCAGCGCGCGTTTGCGGGCGGGCGGATCGATCTGGCGCAGGCGGAGGGTGTCATGCGCATGATCCGTGCGGGCAGCGACCGCGCCATGCGCGCGGCGATCCGGCAGATGGAGGGCGGCGTGTCGTCCTTCGTGCGCGCGGCGCGCGAGGAGATCACGGCCCTGGCCAGTGAGCTGGCCGCGGCGATCGACTTCCCTGACGAGGTCGAGGAGACGCAGACCGCGCAGGACATCGCCGCGCGCTGCGGTGAGATCCGTGCGCGGCTCCTTCGCGCCTGCGACCCGCGCGCCGGGCGCATCGAGGAGGAGGGCCTGCGCGTGGCGCTGGGCGGCAGGCCGAACGCCGGCAAGAGCAGCCTGCTCAACGCGCTTGTCGGCGGCGACCGCGCGATTGTCACCGACATCCCCGGCACGACGCGCGACACGCTGACCGAGGCCGTGCAGATGGGCGGCCTGCGCGTGCTGCTCACCGACACTGCCGGCCTGCGCGAGACGGGCGACGCGGTGGAGCGTATCGGCGTGGCGCGCGCGCAGAAGGCGCTGGAAGAGTCCGACGTGCGCGTGCTGGTGCTGGACAGCGCCCGCGATGCGGGGGTGGAGGACTGGGCCGCGCTGGGCGGGCTGTCCCCGCAGATCGTCGCGCTGAACAAGGGCGACCTGCCCGCATGCGTCACGGTTCAGGAGGCCGCGGCACACTTCCCGGGCGCGAAGGTGATCCCCGTCTGCGCGATCACGGGGGAGGGGCTGGACGCGCTGTGCGCGGCCATCGTGTCCTTTGCCCCGGCGGACGCTTCGGAGTCCGCCGCGCTGTCGCAGGCGCGCCATGTGCAGGCCGCACAGCGCGCGTGCGCCTCGCTGGCAGACGCGCAGGCCGCCATCGCCCAGGGCATGCCGCTGGACGTGTGTGCGGTCGACCTGGCCGCCGCATTGGATGCGCTGGGCGAGATCACGGGCGAGACGATCAACGAGCAGGTGATCGATCAGGTGTTCGCGCGGTTCTGCGTCGGCAAGTGAGCGGATTCCTTCCTATATAGAAATCGGCTGTGCGCCGTATGGCCTGCCTTCCGGGCCATGGGCGCGCAGCCGCTTTGTCTGTCTATGCTGTGTCCAGCGGGGTGCCTCAGTTCATCCCCCTCCAGAATTCTGCCGTGCCTACGCCGTCCGGCCATGGGAAGGCGGCGTCGGTGTCCTGCCAGGTGGCCAGGCTCACGCAGGCTTCCCCGCGCTCGCGGCTCAGCGCCAGCGCGCGCTGCACGAAGACGACCAGATAATCTGTGTTCTGCTGCATCTGCAGGCAGATGATATGCGCCATGATGGGGCAGAATGCCGCCATGCCGCTTTGCGCAAAGAGGCGCTTCATCCCGCCCGTGTTGTAGCTGACCGCGTAGGGACGGATAAACGTCGCGCCCCTGTCCAGCGTCACAATCGCGTAGGGCGCAGTGTCTGGCACGCCATCGTCCATGCACCCAACGCTGCCAATGCTGTCCACCGTCAGATTTCCCATGGTGATGTGCGTGGGATTGTGGCCGTGGCCGCAGAGGATGTGCGTCGGACGGTCAAACCTGCGCTCCCGCAGGAGAGGGAGCGCGCGCGTCTCGTCGAAGATGGGGAAGCGGTCGTTGTCCGGCATGGCGTGGCAGAGGAGCACATGCTCCAGCTCCAGCGTTTTGGGAAGGGTGATTTCCTGTGCGGTCAGCCGGGCGGCGTTGTAGCGCAACGATTCAAAGTTGGCCCCCGCATAGGCGGGGTCGCCCGCCATGGCCGAGAGGATGTAGCGCTCGTGGTTGCCGTGCAGGCAGGTCACGCCCTCGCTGCGCAGCAGATCCATCGTCTCGCGCGGGCAGGGGCCAAGGTTCACCTGATCGCCCAGCGAGATCACCCTGTCCGGGTGGTGTCTTCGGATATCCGTCAGCACGGCCTGAAGCGCAGGCAGGTTGCTGTGTACGTCCGCAATCAGCGCAATGCGCACGGGATTCACCTCCGTCATCAATTGTATCCGCGTGTTGTCTGTGGTATAATTCTGTATCGCTTATGTCAATTCCTCTTTCGCCAAGCGGAATTGCGGCTGCGCGCTGTTTCACGTGAAACAATCCGGCGCATCGGGGATGGGGCACGCCGCTGTTTCACGTGAAACAGTGAGGTGTTTCGAATGCGGTATCGAAGCCCCGCGCATGCTCTTCACGTGAAGCAATGGCGTCCGCTGTTTCCGGCGTCGCCTGTGCACGCGATGTTTCACGTGAAACAATCCGCCGATCCCGACCCACAGACAAGGAGACCGCTATGGATATCATCACCGCCAGGCCGCACAGGCTTCTTCCCGCCGTCACAGAGCGCATCGGGGCGCTGCACAGCGCCGGGGAGCGCTGCATGGTGCTCGTCCCGTCGCAGGCGACGCTGCAAACGGAGCTGGAGATCATGCGCCGCCTGAAGCTGGACGGCTCCTTCACCATCGATGTGCTTTCGCCTGCGCGGCTGCAGGGACGCGTGTTCGAGCGTGCGGGCATGCCCAGCCGGACGATCTTCGACGAGCGGGGCAAGAGCATGGTCATGCTGGAGATCCTTTCTCAGGAGAAGGAACGCCTGACGGTCTATCGCGGCGCCGCCGAGAATGGCGCGCCGGGCTTCGTTTCCAGGGTGTGCCAGCTCATTGCGGATTTCAAGCGCAGCGGGAAGTCGCCGCAGGCGCTGCAGGCCGCCCTGGACGCCATGGACGAGGTGCAGCGGCGCACGCCAGCCGCGCGCAAGCTGGCAGACACCGTGACGATCTACGCCGCCTATGAGGAACGCATGGCCGGGACGCTCTGCGATGCGGAGGACGTCGCCCAGGAGATGCTTGCACGGCTGCCGCGCTCCGGCGTGCTGGACGGGCAGCATGTGCTTGTGCTGGGCTTCGACATGATCACGCCCGCCTTTGCCGGGCAGCTCATTGCGATGGCGCCGCTGGCCGCCTCGCTTACACTGGCCGTCGAGACCGACCGCAACGGCGCGCCGGACGGGCGGCTCTTTGCGCCGGTCAATCAGAGCCTGGATCGGCTGCGCGCGATGGCGCAGGAGCGCGGCATTCCGGTGCGCACGCAGGAGGTTGACGCGCCGCTGGATGCCCCGTGGGACATCTGCGCGCTGGAAAGCAGCCTGTACGCGCTGGGCGGCAGGGCGCAGGACGTCCAGCCGGAGCACATCGCGGCACGCGCTGTCAGCACGCCGCGGCAGGAGGCGCATCTGGCCGGGGCGCGGATTCGTCAGCTTCTGATGGCAGGGGAGGATCCCGCGCGCCTTGCGATCGTCTACCCGCGCGGGAGCGGATACGCGGCGCTGCTCTCAGCCGTGCTGCCCCAGTACGGTGTGACGGCCTACATCGCCGAAAAGCGCCCGGCTCAAGCGCACCCGCTGTGTCGCTTTGTGCTTGCCAGCCTTTCGGTGATCTCCGGCGGCTGGCGCGCTGCGGACATCGTGGAATGCGTGCAGTCCGGCTTCATGGGGCTGACCCGCGCGGAGATGGACGCGCTGTGCGCCTACTGCGAGGGGACGCAGCTGCGCACATTCACCAAGCCGTTCACCTATCTGCCCGGCGGCGATGAGCAGACGCTTGCCGCGCTCAATCAGAGCCGGGAGCGGGTAGCCGCGCCGCTGCTGGCGCTGGGGCAGGCGCTGCGCGCCGCGCACACAGCGGACGACACCGTAGCCGCGGTTCTTGCGCTGCTCACGCAGGTAAACGCACTGGACACGCTGGAGGACATGCGCCGCGAGCTGGAGCAGGCCGGGCTTGCGCCGGAGGCGGAGGACTGCGCGCAGGTGTGGAATGCGCTGATGGACACGCTCGACCAGCTGCACGCACTGCTGGGCGGGCACAGCGCCTCGGCGGGCCTTGCGCTGTCCCTGCTGGAGAGCGGGCTGTCGGCGCTGTCTCTGTCGGCGCTGCCGCCGGCGGACGGCTCCGTCATCTGCGGCGAAATCGGCAACGTGCGCACGGGCAGGGTCGGCACGCTGCTGGCGCTGGGCATGAACGACGTGCCTCCCGGTGCGGACGGCGGCCTGCTGACGGCGCAGGAGCAGGAGGAGGCCGTCCGCGCGACAGGCGCATACCTGGGCATGCGCCCCAGCGAGCGCGCGGCGCTTGCGCAGCTCGACGAGCTGAAGGCCCTCAGCGGGGCAGGGGAGCAGCTCCTGATCTCCTACGCACTGGCGGACGAGACGGGCCGCGCGCTGCGCGAGGGCGCGGCGGTGCAGGCGCTGCGCCGGCTGTTCCCGCAGATGACCGTCTCCGGCGGCCTGATCGCACAGGAGCGCATGGACATGCTCACTGCGCCGGATGCCGCGCTGGAAGCGCTCTCGACACAGCTGTCCGAGGCCGCTGACGGCGCTTTGCTGGACGACGCCAGCGCGCAGGCCTACGCTGCGCTGGCACGCAGCGAGCAGGGACGCGAAAAGCTCACCGCTGTCACCCGCCAGCTCGGCGAGCAGGGCGCGCGGCGGCTGGACGGCGCGC
Organism: Candidatus Ventricola sp.; assembly: GCA_051886775.1. Taxonomy (GTDB): domain Bacteria; phylum Bacillota; class Clostridia; order Christensenellales; family Aristaeellaceae; genus Ventricola. The sequence goes on from JBJEYK010000194.1 coordinate 4,969, forward strand.
AGGCGCGCGCGCTCTATGGCCGCCCGGTGATGAGCGTGTCGCGTCTGGAGACGTTCGCCCAGTGCCCGTACCGGCATTTCGTGCGCTATGGCCTGGTTCCGAGGGAGCCGATGGAGCCGGGCGTCAACCGTGCCGAGCTGGGCACGCTCTACCACGAGGCAGCAGAGCGCTTCACCCGCGCGGTGACGGCGCTGCCGGAATTCCCGCAGGTCGCGCCGGAGGTCTGCGACGCGCTGATGGGCGAAGCCGTCGCTCCGCTGATCGCGCAGTGGCGGCAGTCGCCGCTGGGGGAAAGCGCGCGCGGCGCAGCCATCGCCCGGCGCATCGGCAGGACGGCCAGGCGCACGGCGCGCAGCATCGTCAGCCAGTTCTCCGGCAGCCGCTTCCGCCCGATGGACAGCGAGCTGGTCTTTGGCCGGGACGGCGTTGCGCCGATCATGCTGGAGCTGGCCGACGGGACGTTTGCCTACCTGCAGGGCCGCATTGACCGGGTGGATATCCTCGACGAGGGGGAAAAACGCATTCGCGTCATCGACTACAAGAGCGGCGCAAAACGGTTCGACCCGACCATGGCCTACTACGGCCTGCAGCTTCAGCTGCTGCTGTATCTGGCCGCGGCGCTGGCGCAAATTCCGGATGCCGGCGCAGCGGGCTTCTTCTACTGCCATATCGCCGATCCGACGATCAGGAGCGACGCGCGCGTCAAGGAGGAGATCGAGCGCCAGCTGGCCAAGAAGCTGGCGCTGGCGGGCGTGTCCCTCAGCGACGTGGAGATTTTGCGCGCACAGGGCACGCAGCAGGCCGCCATGATCACCAGGGACGGCAGGCCCAGCGCCGCGCACCGCGCCTCGATGACCGACGAGGCCGGGATGAACGCCATGGTCGGCTTCGCCCGGCGCAAGGCGGCGCAGCTCGCCGGCGAGGCCTACGCCGGCCAAATCGACGACACCCCGGCGGCGCTCGGCGCATTCTGCGCCTGTCAGGCGTGCCGCTACGGCGCCATCTGCGGATTCGATCCCACGATTCGCCCGCGCAGGCAGCTGCAAAAGAAGGGCGTGGAGGATCTGAAATAACATTTGATTTACTACAACAGTAGTATTGACACGTTCTTACTACTGTGGTAGTATTATTGCAGGTCATGACCGCACTGCAAAGGAACAGGCCGCGCATGCGGCCCAGAAAGAGGGATGCATCCATGAAACTGTTTGATTCCGAGCTGCGGGTGATGGGCGTGCTCTGGAAGCACGGCGACCAGAGCGCCCGGCAGATCGCCCGAATCCTCGGAGAGGAAATCGGCTGGAATGTCAACACCACCTACACGCTGATCAAGCGCTGCATCGGCAAGGGCGCTATCGAGCGCATCGAGCCGGGCTTTGTCTGCCGCGCGCTGGTCTCGCAGGAGCAGGTGCAGCAGGAGGAGACGCAAGAGCTGATCGACAGGGTGTTCGACGGCTCGGCGGACAAGCTCTTTGCCGCCCTGCTGGGCGGGCGGCACGTGAGCCGCGAACAGCTGGATCGGCTGCGCGAGATGATCGACAGCATGGACTGAGCGTCGGAAAAGAGGGAGCCTATGTCTCTGATCCAAATGGGGCTGACGGCGGGCGTACTCATCGGCTTGACCGCGCTGCTGCGCGTTGCAGTCGGCATCCGCATGCCGCGCCGCGCCTATGTCGCGCTGTGGGATCTGTCTGTGCTTCGGCTGCTGACGCCGCTTTGCGTGCCGTGGCGCTTCTCTCCGCGCGCGCTGATTGCACAAGCTGCGGCAAGGCCGGTCATGCGGACATTGCAGGCGCGCCCGGTGTCCGGGATCGCGCCGCAGGCCGCCGTCCGGCAAACCGCCGCACCGCCGGAGGGATTTCTGCTGGCGCTGCGATGGGTCTGGATTGTCGGCATGCTGGCGCTGTGCGTGTATTTCGCATGCGCCTATGCCGTCAGCATGCGCGCGTTTGCCCGTTCGCTGCCCGATGACGACCCGCGCACAGGCGCGTTCCTGCGGGAGCATCCACTGGCACTGCGGTGCGTCCGGGTTCGGGTGAGCGGTGCCATCGGCGCACCCCTGTCCTATGGGGTGCTGCGCCCGGTGATTCTGCTGCCCACGGGCATGCCAAGGGAAGGCCTGGAGCATGTGCTGGCGCACGAGCTGTGCCACATCCGTGCGCTGGATGCGGTGCGCAAGCTGATGCTCGCCGTTTGCGTGTGCGTGCACTGGATGAATCCGCTGGTGTGGGTGATGTACTTTCTGGCCAATCGGGACATGGAGCTGCAATGCGATGCGCGCGTGCTTGCGCGCATGGGACGTGCACAGCGGCGCGACTATGCGCGCACACTGCTGGCACTGGAGGAGCGGCGCAGCCGCCTCTCGCCCCTGGTGAGCGGCTTCAGCAAAACGGCCATAGAAGAAAGGATCACAGCCATGTGCAAAATGAAGAAGACAGGCACGATGGCGGCGCTGCTGTCAGCGCTGCTGGTGCTCAGCGCAGGCATCGCGCTGGCAACCGATGCCCCGAAGATCATCATCCAGACAGGCAAGGAGGCCGGTATCGCAGTATCGGCTCACCCGGGTGCCGCAGAGGCCGGAGAGAATCCGGTCGATCAAACGATCTCCCCGGAAACCTGGGCGCAGACCTACGCGCAGTACGCACCCTTCGGCCTGACGCTGAGCGAGAACGGACGCCTGATGTATGAGGGGAAGACCGTGCGCTGCTTTGAGGACATGTATCCCATCGGCACGGATAGCATGGCAGGAACGTACCTGCAATTTGCTGACGGCGAAATCGATGTCTGCGCCGTGCGCGACCTGTCCGGGCCGATCATCCGTCAGGCGGACGGCTCGTTCGATCCAAGCGGTGTGCTCGTCGGCCTGCGCGCCGCGACACAGGCGGAGTTTGACGCACACACATCGCGCATCCGGGAGGCCGGTCGTCAGGCGTTAACCATCGCCTACGATGCCGCGGACGATGGCGAGGCAATCAACACAGTGACGTTCACCGGCGTGGAGACTGACAATTCTGGCTATGTCGTGGAGGACATCGGCGATGCCGTCTACACCATCCGCCTCGAAGATGCCCTGTCCGACGCGCAGCAGCCGGAGATCGTCTGGTGGACAGCGGAAGAATACGCTGCCTGGATGGAGCAGGAGCGCATCGCCATGAAAGCATTAGTGGACGAGGGCGAGCTGGGTTGGACAAACAGCGACGGCTGGTTCGCCTGGACGCAGGCGCGGATGGACGAGGCGATGGCGCGCTACCAGCAGACGCTGGAGGACATCCGAAGCGGCCTGCTCGTCTCCAGAACCGTGGACGGCTCAGATGATATCGTCATCTCAGCCGGCAATGCCGGGGCGGCGGAAGTATTCATCACCGTGGAAAAGAACGACACCGCACAGCCAGCGCAGGACGCGGGCGAGTGACCGTCGCACCACAACGCGCAAGGAGCCGCAGCAATTCGCCGCGGCTCCTTGATTTCGCTTCATATGTGATTGTCGCGTCACTCCGCCGCGCCCTCGCCGGCATCCCCGGCAGGCTCGCTCTGCGCGGCCTCGGCGGGCTTGTCCTCCGGCTCGGCGGGCTTCTCCGGCTCGGCGGGCTTCTCCGGCTCAGCGGGCTTCTCTGGCTCGGCGGGCTTCTCCGGCTCAGCGGGCTTCTCCGGCTTCGGGGTTTCCTCCGGCTTTGGGGTCTCCTCCGGCTTCGGGGTTTCCTCGGGCTTCGGGGTCTCCTCCGGCTTCGGCGTCTCCTCCGGCTTCGGGGTCTCCTCCGTCTTCGGGGTCTCCTCCGGCTTCGGCGTCTCCTCGGGCCTCGGGGTCTCCTCGGGCTTCGGGGTCTCCTCCGGCTGGGCAGGCTCCTCCGGCTCCGGCGTATCGGTCGGCTCCGGCGTGCGCGTCGGCTTGGGCGTGCGGGTCGCCTTCGGCGTCCGCGTGATCTTCTCGCCGATCGTCAGGCGCTGCTCCTGCGGCTCGATCGCACCGGCGATGGCGCTCTCGGCCATCACGACGACCGGCTGCTCGTTGTCCACAATCTGGATGAACGTCTTGCCGGGCTTCATGACCAGCTCCTGACCGTTTTCATCCAGGAAGACCATGCGGCGGTCGAGGTTTTTCGTCTCCGTGCAGTCGCGCACCCAGGTGCCGCGGACATAGCGGCCATTCTGGAAGATCTCGCACACGCCCTGTCCGTTCAGGCGGATCACCGGGCGCGAGGGATTGCCGCTGGCCCAGCTCACGTCCGTGCGCACCACGATGACGTTGGCATAGGCGCAGGCCTGGCCGTTGTTGGCGTCCACATAGGGCGCGCCGTTGCGATAGCGGTCGTACAGGCCGGTCGCGGGGTTGTACTGATAGGCTGTCACATAGGCCGGGGCGGTGGACTTGTAGCTGATCATCACGCCGCCGACCGCCTCGCCGCGATCCAGTCCTTCGCCAAAGAGGAAGGGGTGCGGCGTCGGCGTGAGGGAATAGTCCGCCGCCACGGCGCGGATGTCCATGCGCACGTTGTAGGGCGCGACGTGGCTGCCGTCGCTTGCGCGGGGGAACCATGCGCTGTTCTTGGTGATGCCATTCAGATAGTAGGGATAGGCGAATTTCCGCTCGGCGCTGTATTTCTTCACCCACTCCTGCACGTTGTTGGCGTCGCGCCCGCCCTGGAAGCCATAGAAGCAGTAGGTGCCGCCCCACATCTCGCGCAATGAGGCCATCGGCACGCGGGCCGAGCGCACGGGGCCAACGCCCTCCGGGAAGTCGCTCATGAACACCGCCAGCGAGCGGGTGGAGCCGTCCGCCTGAATCGGCAGCTCGTAGATCAGATCGGCGCTGGACACGCCCCAGTGCGGCAGCGCCCTGGGATGCGTGTCGATATTGGCCAGGATCACCTGATACGCGCCGCTGTACGGCTCGCCGGTAATCGGGTTCACGCCGCTTACTGCGGGATTCTCGCCAGGGACAGAGACGGTGACCTCCTTGGAGCCGTAGCTCGCCGGCTTGCCGAGCTGCTGCGCCCAGCCGGGAGCGGTCAGCCCTGCGGCGGAAAAGTCCGCGGCAAAGCCCTGCGCGGGCATGGCAAGCAGCAGGCAGGCAAGCGCCGCCAGCAAAAGACAGGTCATTTTACGCATGATGGGTACCCTCCTTGTGGGATGTGATCTCAATCATCTATCCCATAAGACGGCCCGAACCTGACAAAGATTGCACGGTATTTTTATATAACTGTTGTTTTTGTTTCGTGAGACGAACAAATCCGCCGCGCCGCCCGGCAGACCAGCGCGCCCAGCGCCGCGCCCACCGTGTCGATCGCAACGTCCGCGACCATCGGGGAGCGCCCGTCGACAAAACCCTGGTGCAGCTCGTCCGTAGCGGCAAAGGCGGCGCTCAGCGCGATGGCGGTGCGAAGGGGCCTGCCGGCGCCGCTCAGGCGCAGCGCCCGGGCCAGCAGCAGGCAGAGGACGGCATACTCCGTCATATGCGCGCCCTTGCGCACAATCAGCGCCAGCGTTTCCGGCCGGATCGCCTGCGCAGCGTCGCCCGGCAGGCGCGCAAGCAGCGTCAGCAGCAGCTCGACCACCGCGCCGCTCTGCTGGCCGGAGATATCGCCGGGCATGGCGCTCATGGCAAAGATCACGCCCATCCACAGCAAGGCCAGCAGCCAGGCCAGCGTCTTTTTCAAAGGAAACTCCCCCCTTCCGCGTCAGCACGATCATACCATATTTGACCGGATTTTGCAAAAAATGCTTGTGTTTTCATCCTGGTCTGGTATAATGAAAAGAAGAAAACATGCGGCGGGCTGCGGCATGACCCGCCCGGCAAGCCATGAAATCTCTTGATTCGGAGGGTTGATCATGAAAAAGCAAATGACCGCAGTCCTTCTTGCGGCAGGCCTTCTGCTCGCTTCCTGCGCCATGGCGGAGGGCAGCGTGCTGCTGCCCGGCACGCAGAACGGCGCGAAGCTGTCCAATGTGCCGTATTTTGTCGAGCTGAACAATGCGCAGGACGAGCCTGCCGAGGCTGACGCTGAGCAGGATGAGGCCGCTCGTCTGGCGGCTGTGGAAGCCGCCGGCCTGAAGCTGACGACCAAATACCGCTGGTTCATTAGCCAGTACCGCCATATCCGCACCCGCAAGGTCACCTATTACGACAACGTGTACGCCTACAACCACGGCGAGTACTACCTCACGCCGTTTGACAGCAAGGTGTCCCCGGAGTATCTGGTCGTCGACCAGACGGGCACCTATGCCGTCGCGCCGATCGTGATGGACATCACCGATGCCATGCGCATCCGCCTGTACGGCGAGGACGTGGGCGAGACCTGCATGTTCTACGGCCAGTACTGCGAAAAGGCCACCAACGGCAAGGGCCATGAGGGCTTCACAGGCATCCACGAGGGCATCGACTTCTGCAGCGAGAAGGGCAGCCCCCTGTATGCGATCCTCGACGGCGAGGTCACCCGCGCGGGCGACAGCAACGGCACCGTCGCCATCTACAACGAGGAATACGACATGACCGTGCTCTATCTGCACTGCTACGACATCTGCGTGCGCCGCGGCGACGTGCTGAGCGCCGGCACACAGATCGCCGTGGAGGGCAAAAAGAACATCAGCGGCTACAATACCTATTACACCCATGTCGAGGTGCGTCAGGGCCGCCACACCTCGTCCAACCCCTATCGCAATGTCGTCCTGGAGAGCGATTGCCCGTACCCGCTGATGCAGATGGCCCTGGGTGTGGGCGAATCCGGCCGTCAGGCCGTGACGGCTGCCGCCCAGCAGGAGGCGCTGCGCATGCGCGAGGAGGCGGAGGCCGCCGCGCGCGCCGAAGCCCAGGCCCAGGCCGAGGCCGAAGCGAGCCAGGAGCCGGAGATCGAGCTGGTCGACGTCCTGCCCGGCGCCGGCGAGGGCTACGGCTTCACCGAGCTTACGCCGGGTGAAAGCCCCGCGCCGGAGGCCACCCTGCCGCCGAACTGAGCAACCCAATGAAGGGGCCTTGAACGCCGCGAAGGGTGTTCAAGGCCCCTTGTTTTTGCTATACTGTACTGAAGCGGCGTAGCCCTAAGCGGTCTGTCAGTCCATGTGAAGGGAGGGAGCAGCATGGTCCGTGTGCGGCGGTATCCATATATGAGCGCGATGCTCTGCGTGCTGACGCTCGTGTGCGCGCTATTGCGGGATCTGTGCGTGAGCGCGGGGCAGCAGGGCTGGGCGCGCGTGCTGCTGTGCGTGACGCTGCTGCTGCTCCTGGCGTGCTTCGCGCTGATGTCGTGCCGGTTCTTCGTGGATGAGGAGGGCGTGGGCGTGGGCTTCCTGCTGCGCGTGCGCCGGGCGGACTGGTCGGAGCTGGCCGCGCTGGGGCTTTTGCAGTGCAACAGCCGCCGCCGCTACCTCTACGGCATGTACCGCGGCCAGGCGGACTTCCTCAACCTGCTGCACCACGCGCCGCGCTGCGGGCCATGGGGCTTTGTGGTGCCGGTCAGCCGCAGGCTGCTGGGCGGCATCTGCCGCTACTGCCCGCTGGAGATGGATCTGTCGCCCATGCCGCGCAGGCCGCGCGCAGGCCGGATGCGCACACTGTGGCATCAGGCGGCGCTCTACGCGCTGGTGATGCTGCCCGCCGCCGCCGTGGCCTTCGCAACCGGGGGCATGATGCTCGTCTATGCCTCCACGCACAGCCGTCCCGCCCTGGTGCTGAGCCTGTCGCTGGGCGCGATGGCGCTGTGCGCGGCGGGCTTTGTGCTGCTCTATCGCGCGGTGAATACGGCGCTGACCTGTCCGGCCTTCAGCGAGGAGGGCGTGTGTGTCGGGCGCGGGCTGTATCTGCCGTGGGACGAGGTGCGCTTTGGCTATGTGCACCGCGTCGCACAGATCAGCGGCATGTTCATGCTCTCCCTGCCCGTGGAGGAGACAGCCCGCCTGGGCGCGCCGCCCATCGGCTGCCTGTCTGTGCCGGACACCTCCACCATGCTGCTGGCGTATCTGACCTACTGCCCGCATGCCAATCAGGGCATCGAGCCAAAACCAAATTGAAAGCTGCCGCGCATTCGGATGATGCGCGGCAGCTGCTTTTGATGTTGACTATTGCACGGTCACATTTTTCCCGTCCGACAGCACGGTCACATCCCCATCCCGCGCGCAGCGCACGTCCGTGCCCAGCTCGCGCAGGATGCTCACCACGGCGGCGCTGGCCGGTTCGTCCTCGCTGTCTGGGATGAAAGCGATCTGCGGCGAGGCGGCGCGCAGGAAGGAGTCGCTGGCGGCGGTGAACCGCCCGTGATAGGGCACCTTCAGCACGTCGCAGGCAACGTCGCCCTCCTGGAGCAGCTCCATCTGGCGCGGCGCCTCGGCGTCCCCGGCAAAGAGGAAGCGCGTGTCGCCGTAGGCCAGGCGCACGGCGAGGGAAAAGTCGTTCTCCTCGTCCAGGCCGTAGTCGCTGCGGTGCGAGGCGGTGATGCGCAGCTGCGCGCCGCCGGCCTCCAGGGTGATATCCGCGCCGGTGTGCAGGCCCTGGACGTTCACGCCCTCGGCCTTCTCCAGCGCCTCGGCGAACTGATCGAACTGCTTGCTCTCCTTGTCGTAGAGCGGCATGATGACCGTATCGACCGCGACCGACTTGAGGATCTTGTCCGCGCCGCCGACGTGATCCTTGTCATAATGGGTGATGAGCAGCACGTCGATGCGGTCGATGCCCTCCCTGTCAAACCGGCTGGCCAGCGCCTTGCCGCCCTTGTTGGTGCCCGCGTCGATCAGCATGCGCCAGCCGTCCGGCGCGGTAATGAGCATGGCGTCGGCCTTGCCCACGTCGTAGAAGTCCACGCGCAGCGTGTCGGCGTGCGCACATCCGCCGAGGATGAGCGCCGCCATCAGCAGCAGGGGAAAGAGTGCTCTTTTCATGTATGTCCTCCTGGTTTTGTGAAGGGCGCTCCCAGCGAATGGGAGCGCCCTTTTATCAATAGCTGGTGCCGTAGAGCGAGTTCTGCGTCCTCTTTCCGGCGATGCCGTCCACCGCCAGGCCGTGATCCCGCTGATAGGCGCGCACGGCGTCATACGTCCAGCGGCCATAGATGCCGTCCGCCGTGCGGACGATGCTCTTGTAGCCGGCGGAAATCAGCGCGTTCTGCAGGCGCGTGACGGCGCTGCCGGTGCAGCCCCAGTACAGCAGGCGATAGCCCGAGCTGGACGAGGAGCCGGACGAGCCGGAGGCCGCCCTCGCATCGGAGGAATAGAGCACCCGCTGCGTGGTGGGGTCGGCCTTGCCGGTCACATCAAGGCCGTTGCGGCTCTGGAAATTGCGCACGGCGCGGTAGGTGTTGCTGCCGAAGTAGCCGTCCGCGGAGCCGGAGTAGTAGCCCAGCTGCTTGAGGCGGCGCTGCAGCGGCACCACATCGGCCTGATAGTGGCCGGAGCGCACGAGCGTCCTGTATTCGCCGGAGCTGCTGCCGCTGGCGGGCTTGGCCGCAGAGGAGTACAGCAGGGTCTGCGTGGCGTTGTCCGCCCGGCCGGTGACGGTCAGGCCGTTGCGGCGCTGGAAGTCGCGCACGGCGCGCTGCGTGCCGCTTCCGAAGATGCCGTCCACGCGGATGGTGTAGTAGCCCAGATCCTTCAGGCGCTGCTGCAGCGCGTAGATCAGCGGATGATCGCGGTCGCCGCGCACGAAGGTGGGATAGCGAGTCTCGCTCGTGTAGGGGATGGCGCTCACGGAGTAGAGCACGGACTGCATCTTCGTGTCCGCGACGCCGTCCGTCGTCAGGCCGTTGGCCTTTTCAAAGAGGTAGACGGCGGTCACGACGGAGTCGCCGTAGGTGCTGGTGACGGAGACCGGATAGCCCAGCTCCTTGAGGCGCGTGGTCAGCTGCTTGACGGCGTCGCCCTTGTCGCCCTTCTTCAGCTTGGTGTAGGACTTGGCCGCGGCGACGGTGACGGTCTGTGTGAAGCTCTCCTTGTTGTCCTGACCGTAGTAAACGGTGAAGGTCAGCTCGGTGTCCTGGGGGTAGGTGTGCGGCAGCGAGAAGCGCATCAGGCCGTCGCTGTCGGCAGTCACGCGCTGGTAGTAATCGTCGGCGCGGATCTCCACGAGGGTGCCCGGCGTGGTCTTGGCGGTGACGGTCGTGCTGGACGCGGTCACCTCGTCCACGGTGAGCGTGGGCTTGGTCACGGGCGCGGTGACGACAAACTCGCCCGCGAAGGAGACGGCGCTTTCGGTATCGCCGCCGTACTGCGCCGTCACCCTGGTGTAGGTCTTCGGCTCACAGGTCAGCGCCACGGAAAACAGGCCCGCGGCGTCCGTCTTGACGATGGTGGTGGTGGACGCCGGCTCGGTGGTCAGGGTCACGTTGGTATCCGGCTCCGCAGTGCCCACGACGGTCAGCTTGTTTTCGCCGGCCACGACATTCTGAATCTGGATCGGCTTGACCACAGTCGGATCCGCGATGGTGACGGTCCTGCGCAGCGGCGCCAGGCCGGTCGGGTTTTCGTAGTCGATTTCGATCTCGTAATCGCCGGGCTTGAGGCCGTCAAAGCGCATGGCCTCGTTCAGCTTGATGACCTTCTCCTCCTGATCGGCGAAGAAGATGTACATCGTCTCGCCCGCGGTCGCCTTGGTGACCGTCACCAGCACATAGTCCTTACCGACCTCGATATTGGCCTCGATGGCGACGGGCTTATCGTCCTCCGCACCCTTGACCGCGACGGTGCAGGTTTTGGTGACGGCCGGCGCCTCGCCGCCCTTGCCCCAGTAATAGACGTTCAGCGTGTAGTCGCCCGCAGCCAGGCCGGTGAAGACGAAGCTGCCGTCGCCGCCCTTGTCGAGCTTGACCTCGGCCACCTGCTTCCCGCCGGAGAGGAGCTTGGCCACCATGTCCAGATCGCCGGTGAAGGTGACGGTGCCGGCAATCACGCCGGTATTCTGGTCGGTATCGGTGGGGGTCACGGCAAATCCGGTCAGGCTGGCGGAGGCATCCTTGGCATCCTCCGGGGAAAGCAGCACGATCCCGCTGTCCGCACCGGTCAGCGGCAGATTGATCTGCACCTGACCCATGCCCGTGCCGTCGCCGTCCGCGCCGTCCGCGTCGCCTGCATCGCCCGTGCCGTCCGCGTCGCCCGCGCCGTCCGCGTCGCCCGTGCCGTCCGCGTCGCCTGCGCCGTCCGCGTCGCCCGCGCCGTCCTCAGCGCCCGCGCCGTCTGCATCGCCCGTGCCGTCCGCGTTGCCTGCGCCGTCCGCGTCGCCTGCGCCGTCCGCGTCGCCCGTGCCGTCCGCATCGCCTGCGCCGTCCGCGTCGCCTGCGCCGTCTGCGTCGCCCGCGCCGCCCGCTGCAAGCTCAGGCACCACGATGGGCACAATCAGCTCCACACCGGACTGTCCGTCCGCAGGCGGATCGGCCTTCGGCTCCGCCGCCTTGGGTTCTTCAGCATCCGGCTCCGCCGCCTGCGCAGCCACCGTTATCGTCCGGGACTGCGCGTAGGAATTGCTCACATACTGCGCGGTCACAGCGTATTCGCCCGCCTCCAGGGTGAAGGACGCGGTGCCGTTCCCCATCGGCAGCGCCTTTTTGGCGGATGCGCCGGTGGCGGTATTGCACACAAAGACCTCCACCTCGTAGGCGCTGGCGCCATCGACCGTAGCGGACAAGCCGCCCTCCGTCTGCCGGACGTGCAGGGCAAACGGCTCGAAGGCGATGGCGCCGCTCTGCGCCGGGGGCGTATCATATTGCTCCGCCAGCGCGGCGGGCACGGCGCAGGAGGCCGTCATCAGCACGCACAGCGCGGCGGCAAGCTTTTGTTTGATTGCTGGACTTTTCATCGTTTTCCCCTCCATGACATGATCCTGTCGGAAGCTATGCTTCATCTTATCATGTTTCTTGGCTTTATGCAACCGATAGGTCGCCAATGCGCTTCTGATTATATGACGATTCTGCCATAGCGTTTCTTTCATCCGGTAAAAACTTTTTATTGATTTTGGCAGCCGGGGCATGTATCATAGGGAAAAGAAGAGGCCCCGGCGGCGCAGCGCTGCCGCGAGGCCTTCCAGTATTTGCCAGGGCTGACCTTTCCTGACATCAGCCCGGCGCCATCAGGAGGATGTATCATGCTCGATTTTGAATTCTGCTCTCCCACAAAATTTGTCTTTGGCCGCGACACGCAGCATCGCGTCGGCGAGCTGGTGCGCGCCTTCGGCGGCACCCGCGCGCTGATCGTCTACGGCGGCGGCAGCGTCGTGCGCAGCGGCCTGCTCTCTCAGGTGATCGCCTCGCTGGACGCAGCCGGCGTCGCGCATGTGGAGCTGGGCGGCGTGAAGCCCAATCCCCGCAGCGACCTGGTGTACGAGGGCATCCGCCTGTGCCGCGAGCATCAGCTGGACTTCCTGCTGCCGGTGGGCGGCGGCTCTGTCATCGACACGGCCAAGGCGATTGCCGACGGCGTGCCGTACGACGGCGATTTCTGGGACTTCTACTGCGGCAAGGCGCAGGTGAAGGCCGCGCTGCCCCACGGCTGCGTGCTGACCATCCCCGCCGCCGGCAGCGAGGGCAGCAATTCCGCCGTCATCACCAGCGTGAAAACCGGCCAGAAGCGCGGCCTGAACATCGAGCTCCACCGCCCGCGCTTCGCCGTGATGAATCCGGAGCTGACCTTCACGCTGCCGCGCTATCAGCTGGCCTGCGGCATCACCGACATGATGGCCCACATCATGGAGCGCTACTTCACCAACACGCCCGACGTCGCGCTGACCGACCGCCTGGCCGAGGCGCTGCTCGTCTCCATCCGCGAGGCCGGGGCCGTGGCCATCGCCGACAGCACCGATTACGAGTCCCACGCGACGCTGATGTGGGCCGGCACGCTGGCGCACAACAACTCCGTGGGCATTGGCCGCGAGCAGGACTGGGCCAGCCATCAGATCGGCCACGAGCTGTCCGCCCGCTACGACACCGCGCACGGCGCTGTGCTGGCGGTGATCTTCCCGGCGTGGATGCGCTATGTGTACCGCCATGACGTGAAGCGCTTCGTGCGCTTCGCCACGAAGGTGTGGGACGTCGATCCCGCCGGCAAGACCGACGAGCAGATCGCCCTGGAGGGCATCGAGGCCATGCAGGCGTTCTTCGTGTCCCTGGGCATGCCCGCGACGCTGGAGCAGGCCGGCGGCAAGGCGGAGGACATCCCCGAGCTGGCGGCGGGCGTGGTCAACGGCAAGACCGGCCACTTCGTCCAGCTGCTGCCCCCGCAGATCGAGGAGGTGCTGCGCCTCACCCTGGCGCACTGAGATGGCCGGGGATTTCCGCGCCATCGGTGCGACGACGTTCCTCGCCCCGATTCCGGCGGTGCTGCTCTCCTGCCGGGGCACCGAGCCGGGCTTTGACCGGGACAATCTGATTACCATCGCCTGGGCCGGCGTGGTCAATTCCGACCCGCCGATGATTTCCGTCTCCATCCGCCCGCAGCGCCATTCCTACGCGCAGATTGTACAGTCCGGCGCGTTCTGCCTGAACCTGATCAATCAGAAGCTCTGCCGCGCGGCGGACTTCTGCGGCGTCAAGAGCGGGCGCGACGTGGACAAATTCGCGGCGCTGGGCCTGCACGCGCGGGCGGTGGAGGGCTTCCCCGCGCCGGCGCTTGCCGAGGCCCCGGCGTTCCTTTGCTGCTGCGTGAGCCAGCGCATCCCGCTCGGCTCGCACGAGCTGTTCCTGTGCCAGGTGGAGCAGGTGTATGTGCAGGACGCGCTCTTTGACGAGGACGGCAGTCTGCACCTGGGCCGTGCGCAGCTGGTTGCCTACGCCCACGGCGAGTACTTCCCGCTTTCGGAGCAGCCGCAGGGCTTCTTTGGCTATTCCGTCGCCCGGGAGGAGGTGCTCCGCCGCAGGCTGGGCGAGGAAAAGGACAGGAAGCGCACACCCGCAGCGCGCAAAGGAGGGCACAGGAAATGAACCGAACGCGGCGCGGCGCGCTGCTGCTGCTGGCGGCGGTGCTCCTGTGCACGGCGGCCAGCCTGCTTGCGCCCCTGATCGATACGCCTGTCCTGCGCGAGCACGCATGGCAGGGTGCGCTCATGCTCGGGGAGCAGGGCGCCACCCCGCAGACCGTCGGCGGCTTCAAGAGCGCCCAGCTGGACAATTACTCCAGCATCCTGATCCTGAAGACCGCCGCCTACGTCGGCGAGGAGCCGCTGCTGCTTCGGGCATTCGGCGGCCTTCGGGTGGAGATGCCCGCCAACGGGGACGAGACGGGCTGGCAGGCGTTTGCCCACTACGAGCCGGGCACGCAGTCGCCCAACGGCGCCTTCAGCTATTCGCGCTACTGGCACGGGTATATCCTGCCGCTGCGCGTGCTGCTGTGCTTCTTCGACCTGGCTAATCTGCAGATGCTGCTGGCAGCTGTGCAGCTCGTGCTGCTTCTGGCCGTGCTTTCGCAGCTTCGCGCGCGTGCTGCGAGGCTGCTGCCCGGCTTCCTCGTCGCAGTTTTCCTGTTCATGCCGCCCGGCACAGGCATCTGCCTGCAGTTCGTGCCGGTCTGCCTGATCACGCTGACCTTCTGCCTTGCCCTGCTGCTGGCCGATATGCGCATGGAGCAGGCGGCGCCCATGCCGGTATGGTTTGCGCTGTGCGCTCTTGTGACCAACTATCTCGACCTGCTCACCGCGCCGCTGGTCACGCTGCTGCTTCCGCTGGTGCTGCTGCTCACCCTGCGCATCCAGCGGGGAACGGGCGCGGCTGCGCTGCTGCGCCTGACGTTTTCCTGCTGCGTCGGATGGGCGATGGGCTATGCGGGCATGTGGATGCTCAAATGGGGCATCAACTGCCTGGCCTTTGGCCGCGGGAGCCTGGTCACCGCGCTTGAGCAGGCCTCGCTGCGCGTGTCCACGGGCAAGCGCTACACCCGTCTGAGCGTACTGCTGCGCAACTACCATGTGATTTTCGCCAAGAAGGCCTATTGGGTCGTGATGGCGGCAGGCGCATGCGCTACCCTTTGGATGGCGCTGCGCCGCAGGAGCTGGCGATCCATCCGGCCGGACAGCCGTGCGCTGGTCATGCTGGTGCCGATGCTGCTGCCCGTCCTGTGGTATGCGGTGATGGCCAATCACTCCTTCGATCACACCTATTTCACCTATCGCAGCGCGACGGCGTCGGTGCTTGCCGGCTATGCCCTGCTGTCGTGCCTGCTGTGCCCGAAGGAGGAGAGCCATGACCTCCCGTGAGCTGCTCTATGTCAAGACGATCGCCGACGAGGGGAGCATCACCCGCGCCGCGCAAAAGCTCTACCTGACCCAGCCGTCGCTGAGCCACTGCGTGAGCACCATCGAAAAGCAGCTGGGCACGCGGCTCTTCCGGCGCACCTCCGGCGGGCTGGCGCTCACCTACGCCGGCGAGCGGTACTACCGCATGGCTTGCGAGGTGCTGCGCGTGTATGCCGCGTTCGAATCGGAGATCAGCGAGGAGTGCGAGCTGCTGCGCGGGCGCATTATGATGGGCGTGACCAACTACCTGGCCGCCGATCTGCTGCCGCGCGTGCTGCCGCGCTTCCACCGGGAGCATCCGGGCATCGAGCTGCGCATCGCCGAGGAGACGACCAACGAGCTGGAGCGCAGCCTGCTGCGCGGCAAGCTCGACTTTGCCATCATGCACACCGGCGCGGGCGACGGCGCGTCCGAGGATCCGGGCCTCTGGCACGAGGTGCTCAGCCGCGACCCGTTTTTCATCGCCGCGCCGCCGGACACGCCGTATGCCGCCGCCCCGCGCGGGGATCAGCCCTTTCCCGAGCTGGATCCGGCTCGCCTGAGCGGCGAGCCGTTCCTGATGGTGAGCAAGGGGCAGCGCATCCGCCATGTGGCCGACCGCGTGCTGGCGCAGGCGGGCGTGACGCCGCAGGTGGTGTTCGAAAGCCGCAACTATGAAACCCTCCGCCGCCTGGCCGCGCAGGGGATGGGCTACGCCTTCGTCCCACGGCAGTACGTCGGATTGCTGGGCGGGGAGAGCTATCGCCCGCAGTACTTCACCATTCCGGAAAAATACGCCGCCTACTGGGAGCTGAGCGTCGTCACCCTGAAGGACGCCTATCTCTCCCGCGCGGCGCGCGCGTTTCTGCGCAGCTTCCGGGAGGATATTCAGTGTACAACATGACGAATTCAGCCTGAAATCATCAGGCTGTGTCGTTTCATAGGAGAATTGATATGCATCGCATTCATCACAAGCAGCAAGGCGTGAAGAAATCCGGCGCGGCAGCGTGGGCTTACGCCGTTGGCCTTGTGCTGTCCTTGGTGCTCAATGCTGTTTGCGTCCTGCTCTTTATGGAGTGGATCGGGCGCGACTCCATGTCCAGCACCATCATCTTTCTGGTGGAACAAGCTCAATTTGCCGCATGCTCAGCGCTGATCATCCTGCTGGCGTCGATGACGCTGCTGTTTCTGATCGGGCGTGTAGCCCCGGCGCTTGCGGTATACAACAGCTTTTTTCTGATCCTCAGCATCATCAACCATTATAAAATCGAGCTGCGCGACGAGCCCTTTCAGCCCATGGATCTGACGATGGTGGGCGAAGCGCTGGGCGTGCTGGGCAACACCTTCGACAGCAGCGTCAGCATCACTGCGCCCATCCTTCAGGGCGTCGCAATCCTGTGCGTGCTGGTACCCCTTCTGTTCATCGGCATGCGCGTTCTGCGCGGCAGGGGACGCCTGCGGGCGGGATGCCTGCTGCTCAGCGCAGCCATGCTGGGCGGGTGCGGGATGTTTGTCGTCCAAAGCCCATCCATGAAACTCGACAGAAACCTGAATATCAGGGTGGTTATAGAAGATTACAACCTGCGCGGCTTCCTGGTGGCGTTCATCAGCCGCGCAGCGAACTCCAGCGCGCTGCCGAAGCCGGAGGACTACACCGAGGAGAGGGTCACGCAGGTGCTGGCGGACTATGCGCCCGCGCTGGGCGAACCCGCGCTCAAGCCCAATATCCTGTTCCTCATGAGCGAAACGCTGTTTGACATGACCGGAATACTCGATCTGTCGGAGGATCCGCTCGCCTATTTCAAGCAGCTTCAGCAGGAGTATTGGGGAGGCCGGTATATCTCCCCGGTGTACGGCGGCGGCACCGTCGCGGCCGAGTACGAGGTGCTCACGGGCTATCGGGTTCAGGACACGGACGGCCTGTCCTATACGGCGCCGGGCCACGTCATGCAGGACGGCATGCTCTCGATCGTCTCCCTGCTCAAATCCTATGGGTACTATGCGCAGGCCATCCACCCCGGTGAGCGGAACTTCTATTCCAGAACGAACGCATACCGCATGCTGGGCTTTGACAGCGCGCTGTTCCGGGACGATCTGGATCCCGTACCCAAGGACGTCTTCCCCTTTCCATCGGATGCGTACATGTTCGACCAGATCATCAAGCTGTACGAAGGCCGGCCCAAGGATCAGCCGTGGTTCTGCCACGCGATCACCTATCAGAACCACGGCGGCTATGATTTTCAGAGCGATCTGAACCGGATCAGCGTCGGCAACGCGCTGGACGATACGAGCATGCTCAGCGCACGCAACTATGTGAATATGCTCCAGCTCAGCGACGAGGCGCTTGCCTCGCTGATCGCCTATTTCGACGCGCAGGAGGAGCCGACCATCATCGTCATGTGGGGCGACCATTCGCCGTACATCTACCGGTTCGGCCTGGAGCTGCCGGTCGACCAGAAGGAGAAGCTGGAAAACTACTATTCGACGCCGATGATGATTTACAGCAACTTCGATCTGGATACCTCATGCCTGCCCGAGAGCATCAGCTCGTATCGCCTGGGCGCCTTTGTCCTGCGCATGCTGGGCATGGACGGCGACGCGTACTTCAATTACCTCAGCTCGGACGAGATGGTCAACCTGACGCTCTTTGACGGCCTGCTTGAGCGGAACGGAGCGTGGGTGAAGAATGACCGGCTGTATGAGCAGACGAAGGACACCCTGCGTCTGCTGCACTACGACCGCCTGTACGGCAAACGATATGGGGTGAGCCAATGATTCGCAGAATTTACCATACCGCCATACCGCAGGCGATCATTCTGGCCGTTGTGCTGGCGCTGTTTCTGAGGGATGGCATACAGAATAACTATTTTATCCCCTTTGTCGAGGCGGAAATCCAGCAGGCTGAATCGCCGGAGCAGGTCGTCCTCCTCGCCAAGGGCGGCAACATGCTCCGGGTGAACAGCTTCTATCTGGACGGCAAGCGCGTGAAGGACTGCACGGTGGAGAAGGTGACGTACGATCAGTGCAGGGTCACGGTGGATCGCTCGGCGTTTGAGCACGGCGAAGGCTGGTATGAGCTGAACGTCGGGTACTCCATCTATGGGCTGATCAACCTGACCAGCACGCCGGTGTGGATCGAATGGAAGGAGACCTGAGCCTCCTTCTCCCAAAGCCGGTCCTGCAGGGGACATGCGGATAGATGTCTTCTATGCCCCGCATGATTTTTAAGCATTTGTCTATATACCCCCTTTCGTGTATAATGAAGCCAAGAAAAAAGCCTGATTTCTTCAGGCAAATTGGCACACGAAAGGGGTTTTTTGCATGGTGAAGCTCTATGACGGCGGCATCTACCTCGTTGGCGGCACGCAGATCGTCGAGGATCCGGCGGCGCTTGCGTCCGCGTGCGGGCGCGCGGTCACCAAGGAGGAGGCCGAGCGCGGCACGATGGCCTATTCCATCCTCGCGGCGCACAACACCTCCGGCGACATGGATCACCTTCAGATGCGCTTTGACAGCCTGACCAGCCACGACATCACCTATGTCGGCATCATCCAGACGGCGCGCGCCTCCGGCATGAAGGAATTCCCCATGCCCTATGTGCTCACCAACTGCCACAACAGCCTGTGCGCCGTCGGCGGCACGATCAACGAGGATGACCACATGTTCGCCCTCTCCGCCGCGCACAAGTACGGCGGCATCTATGTGCCGACCAACATGGCCGTCATCCACAGCTACAACCGCGAGATGATG
>JBJEYK010000195.1:0-23869 GCA_051886775.1 Candidatus Ventricola sp.
GGGCGCGACCCAACGTGGACGGACGCCATGGCGCATTGCCCGGAGGACATCCGCACGCGGTTCACGGCGCACATGGAAAAGATCGGCCATACGACAGAGCCGAAAGCGTGATGAACGGATGGCGCAGCGCACAAGAATGCATGCCGATGCCGGAGGATGCAGACGACCGCGGAAACGTGCTCGTCTGGCACCGATACCAGCATGGGATGCTCTGCACGCCTTGCGAGGTGCGGCGAAACCGCTTCATCACGCACTGGATGCCGCTTGCTGAGATTGGCTGGACTGACGTGCGGCAGCGTGCGACGGGCGCGGCGGACGCCGACGAGATGGGCTGCGTGCTGGCTGTGAGCCGCGTGGACGGCATCGTCGTGACCGGATGGTTCCAGGTGGCTGGAAACGGCTTCTATACCCATTACGCCAGGATACCTGGAAAGCCATCCGGAGGATAAAAAAGCGCCGCAGATGTGACAGCATCTACGGCAGGAGGGACAATCGCTTAGCACCTGCGGAAAATCCCTATGTGTATTGTAGCACAGTCCCTCCGATTTTTCAAGGAAAACAAAGGAGGAGCACACATGAATGAATTGACAGAAGTCAATTCCCTGACACCGCTGAGCGTACTGGCGCAGGAAGCGCGGGTGTACAGCGAGGGCTTTGCCATGAACGCGCTGGGCCTGGGCCGCGTGCTGACCGAAGCGAAAAAGCAGGTGCGGCACGGGGAATGGGCCGACTGGGTGCGCGAAAACGCCGGCATGAGCGTGCGCAACGCGCAGCAGTTCATGGCCATCTACGCCCGGTTCGGCGGGAAGGACGCGTTCATCGGGATCGACCGAAGCAAGATGTACCGCCTGCTGTCGCTTCCGGCGGGAACGGAGGATGCCTTTATCGAGCACAACGACGTGGCCGCCATGAGCAGCCGAGAGGTGGAGGAGGCCGTTCGGCGTGTGCGCCAGGAGATGAGCGCACAGATCTCGCAGGAGAAACGAGCGCGCCAGGCCGCAGAGGAACGGGCCAGCGAGCTGGAAACGCAGAAGGAGCGCGTGCCGGAGCACATCATGGACAGCCTGGTTCACAAGCAGAACCGCATTGACCAGCTTGAAAAGCAAATCTCTTTGACCGAGCACGAGAACCGGCTGCTCAGTGCCGAGGCAAATGGCCTTCGGCGGGATATTGCCAGCCTGGAGCGCGACGTGCAGGAGCGCGACGACATGCTCTGCGAGGCGCAGCAGGAGCACGAGCGCGTGTGCCAAGACCTGCTGGCCATGCAGAGCGCAGCGGCTCGCGGCGATGCCGAGCGCGTGCCGGCGGAGGAGCTGACGGCGGACGTGTTTGCCACGGCGGTGCGCCAGTTCATCGGCACCTGCGCGCGGATGCCGCACATGGCGGGCACCTTCAGCCGCATGATGCTGAAGGAGCGAAACACATACGACGAGCTGCTTCGCACGGTGGAGGGCTGGACGCGCGATGCGCGCGCGGCGCTGGACACCGTGGACTGCGGGGAGGTGCGCGTGCATGGATGATCATGAGCTGATGGTGACGCCGGAGCAGGCGCAGATGATCCCGGCGCTCATCCAGCAGATGATGGGGCCGCTGGTGGAGGCGATGGGCAAGCTGCTGGAGCACAACACCCGTGCGCTGGAGCAGCTGGCGGCGACGCAGCAGATTCAGGCGGACCGGCTGGAGGCGCTGGAGCGGCAGATTCGGCTGAACACGCTGGTGACGCCGCAGCAGGTGCGCTATCTTGGCGACGCGATCCGCAAGCAGGCGCGCGCGCTGCTGGACAAGCGCGGCATCGACGACAAGCAAGCGATCAATAAGCTGAGCGCGGCCATCCGCAAGGAGCTGCTTGCGCACTATGGAATCGCCGCGATGCACGACCTGCCCCGGCACGAATACAGCGTGGCGATGAACCTGATCAGCCTGTGGAACAACCTGCTGACTGTGCGCGACGTTGTGAAGGAAGCGCGGGAACGGGCGACGGAAAAGCAAGGGGATGAAACAGCATGAGCTACGAGGATTTTTTGAAGCGCAAGGTCGTCGTCGCGCCGGAGAGCGGGTTTGCATTGGACGTGTCCGCGCTCAATCCGGCGCTCAAGCCCCATCAGGCGGACGCGGTGGCCTGGGCGCTGCGCGGCGGACGGCGCGCGCTGTTTGAGAGCTTCGGCATGGGAAAGACCGTGCAGGAGATCGAGTTCTGCCATCAGGTGGTGCGCCATGAGCTGGAAGCCGGCGCGCAGGTTGCCCGGGCGCTGATCGTGCTACCGCTGGGCGTGAAGCAGGAGTTCGCCCGCGACGCGGTGGACATCCTGGGCTATCCTGCGCCGGTGTATGTGCGCACGATGGCGGAGGCGGACGACTGCGGCGCGCCGATCATGATGACCAACTACGAGCGCGTGCGGGACGGGGACATAGACCCGCAGCGATTCGTGGCTGTATGTCTGGATGAGGCCAGCGTGCTGCGCAGCTTCGGCAGCAAAACGTACCAGACGTTCCTGAACAAATTCCGCGGCGTGCGCTACAAGCTGGTGTGCACGGCGACGCCCAGCCCGAACCGCTACAAGGAGCTGATCCACTACGCGGGCTTTCTGGAGGTGATGGACACCGGGCAGGCGCTGACCAGATTTTTCCAGCGGGACAGCACGAAGGCGAACAACCTGACGCTGTACCCGCACAAGGAGCAGGAATTCTGGCTGTGGGTATCCTCCTGGGCGCTGCTACTCTCCAAGCCCAGCGACCTGGGATACAGCGACGAGGGCTACGACCTGCCGCCGCTGGACGTGCGCTGGCACGAGCTGCCGGTGGATCACGCGAGCGCCGGAACAGATAAATTCGGCCAGGTGAAGCTGATCCGGGACGCCAGCCTGTCGCTGCAGGACGAGGCGAGGGAGAAACGCGAGAGCCTTGACGCCAGAGTGCGCAAGATGGCGGAGATCGTAAGCGCCTCTCCGGAGGATCATTTTATCCTCTGGCACGACCTGGAGAGCGAGCGACACGCCATCAAGCAGGCGATCCCCGAGGCCGTGGAGGTATACGGCACGCAGGACTATGACGAGCGAGAGCGCCGGGTGATCGACTTCGCGGACGGGCTCTATCGGCTGCTGGCGACGAAAAAGGAAATCAGCGGACAGGGCTGCAACTTTCAGCGGCACTGTCACCGGGCGATATTTCTTGGCATTGACTACAAGTTCAACGATTTCATTCAGGCGATTCACCGCATCTACCGATTTTTGCAGACGGAGCGCGTCGTCATCGACATCATCTATACCGAGAGCGAGGCGCAGATCAAGGAAGCGCTGCTCAAAAAATGGGCGCAGCACGACGAGCTGCAGCGGCAGATGGTCGCTATCGTGAAGAAATACGGACTGCACAGCGACAGGATCGCAGAAAGGATGCAGCGCAGCATGGGCGTGGAGAGAATGGAGGTCTGCGGCGAGCGCTACAAGGCGATCCGCGCGGACTGCGTGGAGGAAACGGGAAGGATGGAGGAAAACAGCGTCGACCTGATCGTGACGAGCATCCCGTTTTCCAACCACTACGAGTATACCCCGAGCTACAACGACTTCGGCCACAACGAGGACACGGAGCGCTTCTTCCAGCAAATGGACTACTTAAGCCCGAACCTGCTGAAAATCCTGCGGCCCGGTCGGGTGTTCGCCTGCCATGTCAAGGACAGGGTGCTCTTTGGCAACGCGACGGGCACCGGCATGCCGACGATGGAGCCGTTTCACGCGATGTGCATCGAGCACTACATGCGCCACGGGTTCCAGTATTTCGGCATGATCACGGTCGTCACCGACGTGGTGCGCGAAAACAACCAGACGTACCGCCTGGGCTGGACGGAGCAGTGCAAGGACGGCACCAAAATGGGTGTGGGCTGCCCGGAGTACATCCTGCTGTTCCGCAAGCTGCCGACGGATACGAGCCGCGCCTATGCGGACGTGCCTGTCACAAAGAGCAAGGAGGAATACACCCGAGCGCAGTGGCAGATCGACGCGCACGGCTATTGGCGCTCCAGCGGGGACAGGCTGGTGGGCAAGGCGGAGCTGGCCAGCGCGCCGGTGGACAGGCTGCAATCGCTGTACCGGCAGTACAGCCGGGACACGGTATACAGCTACGAAGAGCATGTGAACCTCGCGCTGAAGCTCGATGCGGACGGCAGGCTGCCGGCGACGTTCATGGTGGTCGGCCCAGGCTCTTGGACGGACGCGGTGTGGGACGACATCAACCGCATGCGCACGCTGAACACCACGCAGAGCCAGCGCCGGGCGCAGATGCACGTCTGCCCGCTGCAGCTGGACATCGTGGAGCGGCTGATCCGGCGCTATTCCAACGAGGGCGACACGGTGTTTGACCCGTTCGCGGGGCTGTTCACGGTGCCGAAGGTGGCCGTGGACATGGGCAGGCGCGGCATCGGCACCGAGCTGAACGTGGACTATTTCCGCGACGGCGTGGGCTACATGCGTGCGGCCGAGGCGCAGGCCGCTGCGCCGACGCTGTTTGACCTGATCGGGCAGGAGGCATAAGGCTCAAACCGGACAAGAGAGGAGAAGCACATGAGCGCAGACTATTTGACGGAGATCGTCGCGCTGGAGGATTGGGAGCTGACGCATCCCCTCCCCGCAACCGCCTACAAGGTGATGCGCAAGCTGCAATGGCTGGCACACAAGCAGGGGTTCCCGGAGAGGATCACGGTGCCCAACATCCTGCTGACATCCCTGGTCGGGTGCTCGGAGGACAGCCTGATCAAGGCGAGAAATCACCTGATCCAAGCCGGCCTGATCACATACAGCGGGCAGAAGAAGAAAACGCCTGCATACTGCCTACGATATTTCAGCGATAACAATGCTGTAAACTCTGATATTACGAGTATAAAGCAAGGATTATATCATGGAATAAAGCATGGTATAGAGCAGTGTATACAGCATGGAATCGAGCATGGATGTAAAGAAGAAGAAAGAGAAGAAGAAAAAGCAGAGGAAAACGCGGTGGCGTACATGCAGCGCTGCGGCGTGAAGATGCAGGGGCCGCAGTACGAGGCCATCCGGGACTTTTACGAGCAGGGAATCACGGACAGCATGCTGAGGTTCGCCTGCGACGAGGCGGCGGATCACGGCGCGGTGAACTTCGCCTACATCCGCCGGATTGTGGACGGCTGGATCGTGGGCGGCATCAAGACGCTGGAGGAGGCCAAGGCGCGCAAGGAGCGCTTTGAGGCGCAGAAGGCACAGCAGGTGCGCACCTTCAGGGTGCAGCAGAGAACCGAAGCGCCAGCGCCGCCGCAGCGTAACGCATTCTTCAGCGAGAGGTGGAGCGGATGACGGACATGCAAAACACAGCCGCGCTGCGCGCCGACGAGGCGGAGGCCTGCGCGCTGGGCGGCATCGCCAGGCGCATCCAGAGCGGAAAGACCAACGCGATCCACATGGTCTGCGATGAGGATTTCTTCGTGGACAGCCACAGGAAGATCTACTGCGCCATGCGCTCGCTGTGCGAGCAGAAGCGGGAGATCGACCTGATCACGCTGGACGAGGAGATCACACGGCTCTACCCCAAGGCCAACATCGCAGCGGACATGACGCACGCGCTGGCGCAGACAGTGAGCTATGTGAACCTGGAGCGGTATGTTGAGATCATCCGGGAGGCGTCCACGCGGCGCAGGCTGATCGCCATTGCCGACGAGCTGGCGCAAGGCGCGATGGACAAGAGCTGCGACGTGGCTGCTGCGATGGACAGCGCACGCGCCAAACTGCGCGGCCTTGTGCAGACCCGGAGCACCTGGCAGACGACGGAGGATGTGCTGGTGGCCACGATGACCTACATGGAGAAGGTGCAAAAGGGCGAGATCGTGGGCATCAAAAGCGGCGTGACCGACATCGACCGGGCGACGGGCGGGTTCTTCCCCGGGGAGCTGGCGATCATCGGCGCGCGGCCATCGGTTGGCAAATCCGCATTCGGGCTGCAAATCGCCATCGAGGCGGCGAGAAGCGGGCACCGCGTGTGCTTTGTGAGCTGCGAGATGGTGGACAGCCAGTTCGGACAGAGGCTGCTATCCCGGAGCGCGGACATAGACGGCATGAAGCTGCGCAGCGCGAAGATCGATGACGAGGACTGGATTCGCATTGCGGAGGCGCTGGGCTTGCTCAGCGGGCTGCCGATCTCCTTCACCTTCGGCACGAAGACGATCGAGGAGCTGCGAGGCGACATCCAGGCCAAGGTGGAGACCGGCGAGTGCGACATGGTGATTGTGGACTACCTGCAGCTGCTGCGGACGAAGCGGCGGATTGACATGGAGCACGAGCGCGTGGCGCACATCAGCCACATGCTCAAGGAGATGACGACCGACTTCAAAATCCCCATCGTGGCGCTGGCGCAGGTGAAGCGCCAGAACAACAACGGCAGGGCGCGCTGCCCGGTGATGGACGACCTGCGCTCATCCGGCGACATCGAGCAGGATGCGGACACGATCCTCTTCCTGCACAGGCCGGACGACGCTGGCGACCCGGCGGTGGACAGCCGGGACAGGTCGTACTTCGACGCGCTGGAGGAGAGCGGGAAGCAGTACATCGCCTTTTCCGTGGCCAAGCAGCGGCAGGGGCAGACGGGCATCATCGGCGCGGCCTTTGACCCCGCGCACATGAGATACTATTCGATGGAGCGAATGAGGAGGCAGTGAGACATGAACACGGTACAGCTGATCGGCAACCTGACGGCCAAGCCGAAGATGATCCAGACGGCAAGCGGCGTCGCCAAGAGCGACTTTATGCTGGCGGTGCAGCGCGCATTTGTGAACAAGAGTACGGGAGAGCGCGAGGCGGACTTTATCCCCGTTGTGGCGTGGAGCGGAACGGCGGAAATCTGCGGGAAGTACCTGGACAAGGGGAGCCGGTGCGCCGTGATCGGACACATTCAGACGCGCAGGTATGAGGCGCAGGACGGCACCAAGCGCTATGTGACCGAGGTGGTGGCGGAGAGAGTGGAATTCCTCGACAGCAGGAAGGGCGTGGAAGGCGGAACGCCAGGAACGAATGCGCCAAACGCTGCGCAGGATGCCGGGTTTACGCCCGTCGATGACGAAGAGCTGCCGTTCTGACGGGGGAAGACGATGAGAAAGTATCCACACATCCTGCCGCTGTGCAGGCGATGCGGCGGCAAGCCAAAGCTGGAGTACCACGGGGACATCTTCCAGGCGACGTACAGCCGGGTGCGCTGCACCAGGTGTGATCTGCACACGGACTGGAGACCGACGAGATTCCAGAGTGAAAGAGACTGGGAGGACATGGCATAGCCAAGGAGGAAAAGCGCGAAGATTATCCTGTGCGATGATCTCGATGAAATCCTTAAAGAGCAAAGAAAAACGCGAACAGAGGAAAGATTGAGACAACTGGAGAAGCGCGTGCGGGCGCTGGAAGGGCAGATGGAGGACGCAAGGAAAACGAATCTGGAGAGCGCGCTGGTGAAGGAATACGGCGAGTGCGTGAGCAAGACGGATGCAGCGGCCATCATGGGCGTGACGCGGGTGACGGTGTACGCCATGATTCGGGACGGGAGAATCCGCAGCGCGATGGGCGGCAGGAAGGTGGACGTGCGGAGCATCGCGAGGTACATCGATCAAACGGGAGGGAAGAAGGATGGGACAGGCATTGAAGTTGTGTAAGGCGTGCCGGACGCCGAGAGACTGCGACAGCTGCATCGATCTGCACGAGTGGATCATGGAGCACATGGAGCCGCAGTGGATCAGCGTGAAGGACAAAAATCCTGAGAAGTCGAGAGATGAGAACGACGATATGATCCCTTATCTTACTTACATTCCTGGATACAGAGTTGGTATTGGCTACTATGTACAACCGTTTGAACGATGGGTGCGCAATGGGACGTTCGCAAACGTAACGCACTGGATGCCGATGCCGGAGCCGCCGAAGGAGGAGCAAGACACATGAATGATTACTTCATTTCTGTACACAATTGCAGTATTCATCTTCGGAATCATGATGAGAAAATCGGATGTGACCATTGGAATGCTCACACGATGAGAGACGAATATGCACACTATGGCTTTTTCCACAGGACGATGAATTATATGCGCAGCATGGGCTACTCCGTGGAGAAAGACCCTGAAGTCCTGAAAAGATTCAGAAGCATCGCATATTGCCACTGGTACGGGAGAAAAGGAGACCTTGAATTCCATGCAGAGTTTTATCCGGCAGGATTCAAGATCGAATTCTTCCAGAATGTCCATTTTGTAAACGGCAACGGCGGAAGATATGACTTCGACAAATGGGACAAAATGCCGTATTCCATCCGCCTGGAGATGATCAACACGATGCGTCATATCCGGGAATTTTTCGGAGGATTCCAGCTCAAGGACGTTTCAGAGCCTGTTTATGACGATGCAGAGAGCAAGGTCAAGAAGCGATTTGTCGAAAGCTGTCACCATCCGCAGAAAAGCATGGATTTTGACCTGCATGATCTGGACGGTACAAAAGGATGCAAGTATTCGGATCAAAACAACCTGGACAGGGACGGGAAAGAAATCCTGAACGGCCAAATCAAGTACACGCGCGACGATCATGGATATCTCGTGCGCGGGCGCGTCTACTACGACCTGAACATGAACTGGCTGATCATCTTCAATCAAAGCGAACTCAGTTTCCGCCCATGCTGGGATTTATTTGACCTGAACGACAGCGACGTGCGCGGGCGCGATCATTCGAACAAGAATCCGCCGAAAGAATACCGGCAGAAGATAGAGCTGCTGCACGGAATGAAAACATCCTGGCTCGAAAATGAACTGCGTCGGAGAAGGAGGGATGACGATGAAAACGCCTGAAGAGATCATGACCGGCATGAGAAAATGCCACAGTGAAGAAAATTGCGATGGATGCCCATATCTGTCTGAGGAAGCGTTTTGTGAAAGAAGGCTCGAAGAAGACGCATTGCAGTACATGGAACAGCTCGAAAAGAGATGCAAGGAGCAGGAGGAACGCATCCGCCTGATGATAATCCAGATGCGCGGGGACTGCGGGTGCTGCGCGCACAAAGGCCGACCGTCGCACAAATCGCTATGCACTGTGTGCCTGTCCGAAGAGAGCCGACCGATGTGGAAATACGAGGGACTGCCGGAGGTGAACCATGAAAAAGACCA
This sequence comes from Candidatus Ventricola sp., assembly GCA_051886775.1. Taxonomy (GTDB): domain Bacteria; phylum Bacillota; class Clostridia; order Christensenellales; family Aristaeellaceae; genus Ventricola. The sequence goes on from JBJEYK010000195.1 coordinate 9,143, forward strand.
AAATCGACTGGGCTGATTCGACGTGGAACCCCGTGACCGGCTGCCTGCATGGGTGCGAATACTGCTACGCCAGAACGATTGCTAACCGTTTCGGAGGCTGCACACGGCTGGATTTACCGCCCGACAGATCGTGGAGGAATAAAGCAAACGCAGAGGTTGCGGGCGATTTGATGGGCGACTACATGTGTCACAGCAACGGAGGATTGCACGTCCTTGATAAGCCTGCAAGAAAAGTCGATGTATTTCCGCCGCCGGAAAGCGAACTGCCGAGCAGAAGCGCACCATACCCCTATTACTTCGACCCGACTTTCCACCGATACAGGCTTGAAGAACCGACGGCATGGACGAAGCCGCGCACGATCTTTGTGTGCTCCATGTCCGATCTGTTCGGCGATTGGGTGCCGGACGAATGGATTCGGGAAGTCTTTCATGCGTGCGAGGCCGCGCCTTGGCATCGGTACATGTTCTTAACTAAAAATCCAGGCAGGTATCTTAACTTGGCTGAGGCCGGGAAGCTCCCAATTAAAGCGAATTTTTGGTATGGATCATCGACGACGACCAAGGCAGAGGGATTCTTCTGGTACACAGATGTCAATACGTTCGTGAGCATCGAGCCGATCCTTGAGCCTTTCACCCATCTGATGGATTACGACGCAGATGCCGTAAAACGAACAGATTGGATTATCGTCGGAGCTGAAACCGGAAACAGAAAAGAGAAAGCCATTCCTTATAAGTCGTGGGTCATTGAACTGAAAGATGCCGCTGAGAAATGCGGTGTCCCTATCTTCATGAAGGAAAGCCTGCGTTCGATCATGGGAAGCGACTTCCGGCAGGAGTTTCCGTGGGAGGTGCGGTGATGGGAAGAATCGTGGTGCGCGAAGTCCGTCGCATTGAGCGCCGCCTCGAATTGACCGCAGAGGACATTGAAAAGAGGAAGCAGCGCAAAGAGCGATGGAATGCACAGAACGTGCATCCTGCACCGACTGATCATGAGAAGCGCTTTGCAAATCATCTGCTCAAATGCCCGTTCTGCGGGAAAAGCCCCAGATTTCTCAAAACCACAGCATGTGACCCAAGTGGATATGACTACAAGCTGACCTGCGACCTGCACGCGGTGAATGTGCGATATCCGCTTGAATGCGGGGACTGGTTTTCTTCGGTGAGCAGGGCTGGAAGGGACTGGAACGAGCGAGTGCGCATGGCGAACATGGATGAGCAGGCGTGCGATGTATTTGGACGGTTGATCGACAACCGAAGGAAGCTGACCAGGCAGCAGTATCGGACGCTGAAAGGTCAGATTTTCGCAGGGGATGCGGACGGCGCGGAGCGTGGGCTAGAGCGCATCCTGGAGCAAGGAGAATGCAAAAAGATGGAAGGCAACGAAGGAGTGGCATCATGTACATCCATCCCCAGGGCGCCGAGCGCCTGACCTGCGCGGTGGTGAGCCAGGCCGTGAAGGACTGGAGAAGAGCCATGCGAAGACTGGAAAGGGACGAGGACAGCGTGAGCGCATACGGCGTAATGATTGACTGCGAGGTGTTCTTCACCGGCGGGGCGATGGAGCGCCTGACCGGGATGGACGGGCGGGCTTTCTTTGACCGGCTGCAGGCCCAGGCAGAATCGGGGAAGAAGACAAAGGCCGTCCGGCTGAGAATCTGAAAGACAGAAGGAAACGCGCGAACGTTCGCGCATTGGAGGGGTGAAGTTGGAGCAGACACAAAGGGAGCGCATCCGCAACCGGGACATCCCGATCCTCGCGCGAGTGCTAAGCGCGATGCAGGACGTGCGCGCGATCGAGAGCCGGATCAGATGGCAGGAGGACAGGCTGTGCAGCCTGCGCGTGAACCTGAGCGGCATGCCGCGCGCAGGCGGGCATCAGGGAGGCTTTGACGCGACGATTGCCGAGCTGGACGATCTGTGCGAGCAGCAGAAGGAGCGCATGGCCATCTACATGCGGGAGCTGTGGGAGGCGGAGCGCATCCTGAACGGCATCCGCAACCCGAGGATGCGCACGTTCGTCACCATGCTGTATGTGGAGGGACTGCATGCGGGAACGATCCGCCGGGAGCTGAACATGACGCAGTACGAATTCCGGCGCTCGATACACGCCATCGAGCAGGCAGAGAGCATGGAAAGCGTGGTTTGGCGGGACAAATCCGACGGAGAAAGCGGACAATTTGAAAAAACACTTGATTCGCAGGGCTTGACATGGTAAAATGATAACATACAAGAAATGGGTAACGCACAAGCGCTGCCCATTTTCCCGTTTTGGGGGGATCAAATGGGCGCAACTGTGCGGATTGACACGAGCGATGCGGTGCACAAGATGCGCGCGCTGAGCACGGCGCTGAGCCCGAATGAGATGAAGCAGCTGGAAAGGCGCGTGATGCTCCGATCGGGCAGGAAGGTGAAAACCATCGTCAAGAAGGAAGTGCCCAAGGAGTATCACGTCACATCTGGCATCGTCGGCAAGGACATCAAGGCCATGCGGATGGGCAGCGCGGGCGTTGGCGCGGGAGACGTATCCTGCACGATCCCCATTGAGGGCAAGCGGCACATCATCGGCGGAAAGACCTTCCCGGCGCGCGGCGGACGGCACGGCTGGAAGGGCGTATTCACCGGAAAGCGCTACAAAATCACAGCGCAGATTCTGAGGGGACAGAGCAGCACGCTGCCAACGGCAATCGGAAACCAGGACGATCATGCGCCGTTCCGGAATTACGACGCATCGAGGCTGAACAACGCGACCTTCGTGAGAAGGCCAAGCGCTGGCATGCCGCCGAGGAACAAGCCCATCTCGCGCGTGGTGGGCATCGCCGTGCCGCAGATGCCGATGAACCGGGCCGAGCATGCGGTGCAGGAGGAAATCGGGGACTTCATGCAAAAGCGCGTAGAGGCCGAGTTCAACTTCATCATCAGCAGGTGCAGATAATGGGCTATACGAAAAAGGAGCTGGCCACCGTGGCCGGATACACCTACCGGCGGCTGCACGACATCGACATGGGGCTGCCGGAGGGAGAAAAGCTGTTTGTGCAAAGCGAGGACGGAAAGTACGACCTCGCTCTTTTTGTACAGCGATGGGTGAAATACAACGTTGGCCAGGAGCAGGGAACCGACCGGACGCTGGACGAGGTGAAGGCGGATCACGAGATCGTGAAGATGCGCAAGACCGAGCTGGAGGTGGCGCGCATGGAGGGGGCACTGGTGGACGTGGGCGAAATCCGCCGCCTTTGGGCATCCATCGCCGGGACGGTGACGCAGAACCTGTTGCGACTTCCATCCAGCGTGGCTCCGCGCCTGACGATGCAGAAAAGCCCGGATGTGATCACCGCCATCCTGGACGATGAAATCCGCGCGGCGCTCGTGACCATCGCGGATACGCCGCTGCCGGGAAACGTGCAGGACGCGCAGGAGGAGCAGGAGGACGGGCAGGAGGAGTGACAGGTGGACGCGATGGAGCTTATGAGGGCGACGCTGGAGATGTTCCGCCCGCCGAGGACGCAGACCGTATCCGAGTGGGCGGATGCGCACCGCGTGCTTGTTTCGGAAAGCTCCAGCGAGCCTGGGCCGTGGCGGACGGACAGAGCGCCCTATCAGAGGGAAATCATGGACGCGTTCACACAGCCGGGCGTGCAGGAGATTGTGATCAAGGCCAGCGCGCAGGTGGGCAAGAGCGAAATCGAGCTGAACATGATGGGCCGGGCCATCGACGCTGACCCCGGCCCGATACTCTACATCCAGCCGACGGACGCAGTGGCGGAGGACTACTCCAAGCGGCGCATCGCCCCGATGATCGAGGCGTGCCAGGTGCTGCGCGGCAAGGTGTACAGCGCCAGGAGCCGGGACGCCTCCAACACGATCACGATGAAGAGCTTCCCCGGCGGGAGCCTGGCCATCATCGGCGCGAACAGCCCGAGCGAGCTGGCCAGCAAGCCCGTGCGCTACATCTTCATGGACGAGATCGACCGCTTCCCCGCCAGCGCAGGCACCGAGGGCGACCCGATTGCCCTGGCCGAGCGGCGCACGGAGACCTTCCGGCACAACCGCAAGATTGTGAAGACGAGCACACCGACCATCAAGGGCGCAAGCAAGATCGAGAGGGCGTACATGCTGGGCACGCAGGAGGAATGGCACACGCAGTGCCCGGGATGCGGGATATTTTCCTACATCCGGTTTGACGACATCCTGTTTGAGCACGAAGCCTACAAGGACGAAAGCGGCGAAACCCGGTACACCGTGCGCGGCGCCAGATGGCGCTGCCCGCAGTGCAAGCGGGAGACGCCGGAGCACGAGGCCAAGCGGCTGCCGGCCAAATGGGTGGTGAAAAACGCGCGCGCGATGGAAAACGGCGTGCGCTCTTTTTGTCTCAACGCGTTCATGTCGCCATGGTCGGACTGGAACAGCATCGCGCTGAGCTTTTTGAAGGCGAAGGACGACCCGGATCTGCTCAAGGTATTCCACAACACGATGCTGGGCGAGGTGTGGGAGATGAAGCAGGGCAGCGGAGAGCCGGAGCGCCTCTACGCGCGGCGGGAGCACTATAACGCGCAGGTACCTACCGGCGTGCTGGTACTGACGATGGGCATCGACACACAGGACAACCGCCTGGAATACGAGGTCGTTGGCTGGAGCCGGGAGGAGGAAAGCTGGGGCATCGAGCGCGGCATGATCCCCGGACGGCCGGACAGCGACGGCGTGTGGGCAGAGGTGGACGCGCTGCTGGATCGGGAATGGCAGATGAAAAGCGGCGCGCGGATGCGGGTTCTGGCGACGTTCATCGACAGCGGCGGCCACTTCACCGAGGAAATCTACCGGCGGTGTGCGAAGCGCGCGAGCAGGCGCATCTTCCCCATCAAGGGCGACGGCGGCGAGGGCAAGCCGTATGTACAGCCGATGAAGAAGGCCGCAGGCAGGGCGGTGGGCTTTATCATCGGTGTGGACAGCGGCAAGGAACGGATCATGTACTACGCCGGCATCGAAAAGCCTGGGAAGGGGTACATGCACTTTCCGGAGGACTACCGGTGCGGATACGATCAGGAGTATTTCCGTGGGCTGCTCAGCGAAAAGCTGGCCGTCGCCCGGCGCGCAGGGCAGAGCGTGATGCGCTGGGAGAAGATCTACGAGCGCAACGAGCCTCTGGACTGCCGAAACTACGCGCAGGCGGCGTACCGATACTTCCACTGGAAATTCGACGAGCTGGAGCGCGCGCTGCGCGGAGAGACGGAGGAAGCGCCCGTCACCCGGGCGCAGGCGGAAAGGAAAAAGCCACGGCGGGTGATCAGCCGGGGCATCACGGTGTAAGGAGGGAAGGGCATGGCGATTGCCAGCGCATACACGAGGGACGAGGCGCAGGAAATGCTGCGCCTGTGGAAGGACTGCGAGCGTGCGCTTGCCAGCGGGCAGGCCAAGGCCTACCGCGTGGGCACGCGGGAGTTTACGGCGTTTGACCTTGGCGAGGTGCGGCGGATGATCACCTACTTTTCGGACGTGATCGAGGCACTCTCCGGCACGGTGCGCACCACGAGGGTGGCGCGCGTGGTGCCGCGCGACCTGTGAGCGCGACCTGTGAGGAGGAGACGATGAAGACCATTGAACCGAGCCTGAAGGAGCGGGCGCTGTACCTGATCTCGCCGGAGCGGGGCAAGCGTGCCTTTGCGGAGCGCGTGCGAAGGGAGCAGCAGGAGCGTGCGCAGGAGCAAGCGCAGGAGCATGCGCAGGACGTGCGCATGGCCGCGACGGGCTACGGCAACCACGGCGCGAGCACGACGCTGGGCAGCATGGTGGGCTGGATCGTGGGCGGCGGCAGCGCGGAGGACGACAGCGACCTGCAGGGCGCGCGGCTGCGCCTGCGCTCGCGCGACCTGTACGCCGGCGGCGGGCTGGCCCGCAGCGGCCCCAACACGATGACCACCAACGTGGTGGGATGGGGCATCCAGCCCAAGCCGAAGATTGACGGCGAGGTGCTGGGCATGAGCGGGGACGCCTGCGACGAGTGGGAGCGGCGCACGCTGCGCGAGTTCCGGCTGTGGGCGGAGAACGTGATGTGCGACGCGGAGCGGCAGCAGAACTTCTACGGCCTGCAGAAGCTGGCATTCCTCAGCCAATTGGTGAGCGGGGACTGCTTTGTGCTCTTTGGCATGAAGGAAAACAAGCGGACGCCCTACCAGACGACGCTGCGCCTGCTGGAGGCCGACCGTGTGAGCACGCCGGACAGCGACGGAACGCAGAGCGAGAGCAAGGAGACAGAGAGCGGAGGACGCATTGTGGACGGCGTGGAGATCGATCGGGAGGGCGCCGTCGTCCGCTACCACATCGCCAGCCGCCACCCGCTGATGGAGAACGTGACGTCGACCACCGAATGGACGGCGATTGACGCCATTGGGCGGGACACGGGCTACCCCAACGTGCTGCACCTGCGCACGCTGGAGCGCCCGGAGCAGCGGCGCGGTGTGCCGTTTGTGGCGGCGCAGATCGTGCAGATCAAGCAGCTCGACCGCTACCTGAACGCAGAGCTGGCGGCTAACGTGGTATCCGCCATGCTGACGGCTTTCATCACCAGCAGCGACGACGATGGCAAGTTAGGGCTGGAGGACGCCGTGAACGAGGACGAGCGGGTGACGGACGACCCTATGCAAATGGAGCTGGCTCCTGGAGCGTTCTACTCGCTGCCGCCTGGCAAGCATATCGAGACCGTCAACCCGCTGCGAAGCAACAGCGCGTTTGAAAGCTTTGTGACGACGGCCATTACGATCATCGGCGCGAGCATGGGCATCCCCAAGGAGGTGCTCATCAAAAAGTATGAGAGCAACTACACGGCGGCCCGCGGCGCGATGATGGACTTCTGGCGCGAGGTGCGCATGTACCGCTCCGCACTGAACAGCGAGTTCAACCAGCCGGTGTACGAGCAGTGGCTCAGCGAGGCGGTGGCCATCGGGCGGATCGACGCGCCGGGCTTCTTTGACGACCCGGCCATCCGGCAGGCGTGGTGCGGGTGCAGCTGGATGGGATCGAGCATGGGCCACATCGACCCGCTGAAGGAGGCAAACGCCGCCGAGAAGCGCGTGAGCCTCAACATCACCACGCAGGAGCAGGAGGCGGGCGAATACAACGGCAACGACTGGCTGGCCAACATCCGCCAGCGGGAGAAGGAGCTGCAGGCGCTGTCGGGCATGCAGCAGAAGAAGGAGGGGACGAAGGGTGCCACATGAACAGATGCTGCTGCGCTACGACCTGCGCATGGAGGCGGGCAGCGAGGACGCGGAGATCATGGTCTACGGCGGGATCGTGAGCAGCCGGAATGGGGAAAACAGCCCGGACGTGACGGCTATGGACTTTGATAAGCTGCTCAAGCAGGCCAAGGCGGGCGGCGCAAGGAACCTGACACTGCGCATCAACAGCGGCGGCGGCAGCGTGTGGCAGGCCGTGGCCATGCGCACGATGCTGATGGGCTCCGGCTTGGAGCGCATCACCGCGCGCGTGGAGGGCCTGTGCGCCAGCGCGGCGACACTGCTGGCGTGCATCCCGGGCGCGCGCGTGCAGATGGCCGAGGGCAGCAACTACATGATCCACAATCCGCGTGGAATCGTGTGGGGAACCGCTTCGGACATGGAGAAAGAGGCGGTCAGGATGCGCAGCATCGAGGGAGACGTACGGAAAATCTACGCGGGTCGCTGCGGCAAGGACGACGAGGACATCAAAAGCATGATGGACGCCGAAACCTGGATGACCGCGGACGAGGCGGTGAAAAACGGATTTGCCGACGAAGTGATCCGCGGCGCTCAGGCTGTGGCCAGCGTGGATGCGCAGATGCTGAGCGCGTTGAAGCGCATGTACATGCACGTACCGGATGTGCTGTGCGCCATGGAAGCAGACAGCAACGCAGCCCCGGAGGAGGAGAACGGGGACGCGGCTGAACATAACGAGCAGGAGGAGAAGGACATGGAAATCAAGGACATCACGATGGAGCAGCTGCGATCCGGCAATCCGGAGCTGCACGATCAGATCATGCGCGCGGGCGCGGAGGCGGAGCGCGAGCGCATGGAGGAGATCGACGCGCTGACGCCGGTGGGCTACGAGCAGATGGCGGCCCAGGCCAAGCACGAGGGCACGAGCAGCGCGGACTTCCTCAAGGCGGTGATCGCGCAGCAGAAGCAGAAGGGCGAGGGCTTCATGGCCGCACGCCGAAGCGAGACGGATAATGCTTCTCAGGTATCCGGCGGCGCGGCGGAGGACAATCCCAGCGGCAAGGGCAGCGACGAGCAGGAGATGAACGCCTTCGGCAAGGAAATCGCCGAGCTTGCGAAGGGCTTTTCCATGAGCGGCGACGGCATGTACTGATCAGGAGGGAGGGGGAAAACCATGAGCAGCATGTATGACGTGATCGGCAGGAGCGAAAAAAAGAACCTGGCCTATGACCCGGCGGGCGCGGAGATCATCGCGATCCCGTGCGAGCCGGGCAACGGCGTCGTGGCGCGTGGCACGGTGGTCTACCGCAAGGAGAGCGGCCTGTATGCCCCGGCGGCGGCGGAGAACGTGACGGAGACGGCCTATCTGGCCGTGCTGGATGAGGCCGTGGACACCGACGCAGATGCGAAGGTAGCCGAGGATGCGCGCGCGTACCGTGCGGGTCGGATGATCCGCAGCGCGGTGACGCTTTCCGCCGGCGCACAGCTGAGCGCGGCGCAGGAGCTTACGCTGCGCAAGCAGGGCATCGTGCTGAGCCCTGAGGAGAGCACGCAGACCTTTAACAACGAGAAGGGCTAAAGGGAGGAAAGGAACATGGACATCTATTCGACCCGCGCGCAGCTCAAGGCCATTGAGCAGATGCCGCGCGTATACTCGTTCCTGCACGACACGTTCTGCCAGGACATGGGCGTGGTGGAGGACAGCCGGGCGATCTACGACTACCGCAAGAACCGCATGCAGATGGCCCCGATCGTCACCGACGGCACCGGCGGCGTGCTGATGGGCCGTACGGGATTTGAGACCCGTGAGATCGGCTTTTGCACGATCGCGCCGGAGCGCATCATCGAGAACAGCGACCTGAACGGACGCTCTTTCGGCGAGAACGTGCTTGGCGCGATGACGCCGGAGCAGCGCGAGCGCAAGCTGCTGGTGCGCGACCTGATGGAGATGCGCCAGGCCATCCAGCGCCGCCGGGAGTGGATGTCGCGCCAGGTGCTGCTGACCGGAAAGCTGAGCGTGTTCCGCTACACGAACGAGGGCCGCGACCTGAAGACCACGAAGGTGGCAGACTACGGATTTACCCAGCGCTTCACGCCGGACACGCCGTGGGGCAGCGTTGGCGCGAAGATCGACAGCGACATGCACGCCATCTACGACCTGGTGTACGACGGCGGCGGATCGGTGGACGTGATCGTGATGGCCCCGGACGTGGCGGACTGCCTGCTTTCGGACGACAAGTATTTCCGACAGCACGACGGCAGCCATGTGAAGGCGGGCGAGATCAGCACCCGCTATCGCGGCCAGGGCGTACGTTTCCTGGGCTGGAACAGCGACGGCGTGGAAATGTACTCGATGGCCGGCCGCTTCACCGACGACGACGGCACGCCGACGCCCAACCTGCCAAGCGGCACGCTGATTGCCGGCAGCCGCGGCATGCTCAAGATCATCCACGGCCCGGTGACGCAGGTGGAGGAGACCGGAGCGAACGCCGTGCACCGCACCTACATCAAGCGCGAGGTGCCGCTGCGCTACGGCTCCATCGACGGCAGCCTGGTGAAGAACCGCCTGACGAGCTGCGCGACCGTCGTGCCCTTCAACGTGGACGGCTGGGCCATGTGCAGCGTGCTGTGACGCCGGGAGGGAAAACATGGAGTACACAGCGAGGCACTACATCCGCCTGAACGGACGGATGGTGACGCCGGGTGAGATCGTGACGATGGAGGAGACGGACGGGAAGACCGCCCGTCTCCTGCGCATGGGCGCTCTGGAGCCGGTCAAGAGCATCTGGAGAGGGGTTCGCGATACACCGGACGAGGAGCCGGACGATCCGGACAGGGATACGACGGACGAGCAGGACGCGCCGGACGAGGACGCGGCGGACGAGGGCGCGCCGGAGATCGACGCGATGGACGGCATCGTGGTCGCCGGCAAGACGACGAAGCGGGGGAGGGCAAAGGCGTGAGGATTCGGATGACGAAGGACGCATCGGTCTGCGAGAAGCCGGACAGCTACGCGCGCAGGCTGGTGGAGCAGGGCAAGGCCGTGCCCTGCCGCGAAAACAGCGCCAAGGCCGGACGACGCGCCGAGGCGAAGGACGGGAAAGCGGATGGCGCTGTGTGACCGCATCGCGGCGGACGTGACGCGCGTGTTCATGAACCGAGGCCATTTCGCGACTGAGCACACCTGGAACGGGAAGCGCTTCACCTGCGTGATGGACGAGGAGACGGCGCTCAAGCGCAAGAACAACAACGTAGTGGACCTTTCCTGGGACAACAACACGACCGAGACGCTGATCTACACGCCGGTAAGCGGATTCCCGGGGAGGGCGATGCCCAATGAGACGGTGCTGCTGGACAACCGGCAGATGCAGGTGATCCAGGTGCAGCAGGACGAGGGCATGTACACGATCCTGCTTATGAGCCGTGACCCGAAGGCGGTGAGGCTGTGAGGACGAGCGAGCGGCTGCGCAAGCTGAAAAGCTGGCTGCAATCGGAGCTGTGCGACGGGCGCAGCATGAAGGCGCCGGCGCAGGACATGGACGTGACGAAGATCACCATGCAGGAGCCGCGCTGCTACCTGGGCTGGACGCCGGCCATGCCCGACAGGACGGGCGTGATGAACGCCGACCCGGTGAGCGTGTGCCCGGGCATGCTGGTGATGCCCAATGCCAGCTACGCCAAGAACATGGAGGAGCAGCGCTTTGACCGGTACAACAAGGTCGGACGGCCCAAGGAGCTGGGGCAGACGCTGTCGGTGAGCATCCTGCTGAGCATCTACGAGCCTGGCATCCGCCTTCCGGGCTTTGCAAAGAGCGCTCAGATGCCGGACGGGCCGGACATGTCGCTCATGCTGGACGGCACGGAGGAGGGCCTAATGACCCTTCTGGACTGGATGGACGACCTGAAGGAGCGCCTGCTGGGGCAGAAGATGATCCCGGGCACCGACCTGTCCGTGATGGAGCAGAGCATGCTGTACAGCCTGTACACCGACCAGAGCTTCAACGTGGACAAGCGGCCCATCTACTACGGCTTTGTGAACGTGACCTTCCAGTGCTACGCGGACGAGGGCACGAACCGGAGCATCGACAAGTATCTGGAATGACGAAAGGAGAAAACCATGACGGACTACATGCACGGCGTGCTTGCTGAGATCGCCACGGCGGGGACGAAGGCCGCGGCGAAGAGCAGGAGCGCCATCATCTATGTTGGCACGGCACCGGTGCACACCGTAAGCGGCGGAGCGGAGCGCGTGAACAAGCCGATCCTGATTGAGAACATGGCCAGGGCGCGCGCGCTGCTGGGATACAGCGACGAATGGGACAAGTACACGCTGTGCGAGGCGATGTACGCGCACTTTGCGCTGAACGCCAGCGGCCCGATGGTGATGATCAACGTGCTCGATCCGGAAAAGCACAAGAAGCTCCAGGCCGGCAGCGCCAGCCTGAAGCCGGAAAACGGCAGGGTGACCATCGCCTCGGCGCAGGATATCGTGCTGGGCAGCGTGTCCATCGAGGGAAAGACGCTTGGCACGGACTACACTGTGAGCTACAACCCGGACAAGCAGGTGCTGACCATCTCCGAGGGCACGCCCGGCGCGCTGGGCGACACGGCGCTGTCCATCACCTACGACCTGATCGACGCGGAGGCCGTGAAGGACGAGGACGTGATCGGAAATAGCGACGGCGCGGGCCTGAACACGGGCCTGTACGCCGTGCGCAACGTGTACCAGGAGACGGGCTATGTGCCCGCGCACCTGCTGTGCCCCGGCTTTGGCTCCGGCCAGGATGTGCACGACGCGATGGTGAGCATCGCCCGCAAGATCAGCGGCCACTGGGACGCCTATGTGCGCGCGGATATCCCGATCGTGGATGAAGATGGCGAGGCCGTGACGCTGAAGACCGCCGCGGCGTGGAAGAAGGAGCACGGCTTTAACCAGCCGAACGAGACGGTCTACTTCCCTATGGCCAGCGGCACGGACGGGCGGAAGTATCACCTGTCTGTTCTTGCGGCGGCGAACCTGCTGGGCCTTCTGCAGGAGCAGGACGGTATCCCCTACCAGACGGCGAGCAACACGCCGTGCCCCGTCATCCGCAGCCTGTACATGGGCGAGGCGCAGGAGGGCCGCGTGGTGGACGACAGCGTGATCAACGACCTGCTGGGGAAAAACGGCATCGCGTCGGCGGCGTTTGTCGGCGGGAGATGGGCGATCTGGGGCGCACACAGCGCCGACTACGGCCAGGAGAGCGCGGACGCGATCAACGTGTCCGAGACGAACCGCATGATGCTCTACTACATCGCCAACGACTTCCAGCACCGCCGCCCGAAGGACGTCGACCGCCAGATGACGGCCAACGCCATGCGCACGATCCTCTCTGAGGAGCAGCAGCGCCTGGACGCGCTTTGCAGGATCGGCGCGCTGACCTATGGCGAGGTGCGCCTGAGCGAGGAAGCGAACACGCTGGACGACATGGTGAGCGGCGACTACGCGTTTGCGTTCAACATCACGACGACGCCGATCTGCAAGAGCCTGCGCGCCGTCGTGAACTGGACGGAGGACGGCTATGCCGTCTACTACGACGAGCTGATGTGAGGGGAGTGAACACAGATGCCCAAGAAGGTATACAACAACGTGGAGGGCCACCGGGTGCTGGATTCCGGCGAGGTGTGCGAGGACATCACCTCCGTCGGCATGCCGACGATCGAACACCCGACGACCTCCATCGACGTCGCCGGTATGGCGATGGGCGTGGACATGCCCAACACCACGCACCTGAACGCGATGGAGCTTTCCGTGGCGCACAACAACGGCGTGAACTGCGCAAGGCTGTCTGCGCCGGGCAAGCACTTCATCGAGGTGCGCGTGGTGCGGCAGCGCTACAACGTGGCCGGCGGCGAGATTGAGCACGAGAGCGTGAAGTTCCGCGTGACGGGCGTGCTCAAGAGCGTGGAGAAGGGCAGCATCGAGATGGGAAACCCGTACGGCTCGACGTGCAAGTACTCCATCCTGCGCTATGAGGAGGAGATTTCCGGCGAGGTGACGACCCTGCTGGACGCGATGGCCGGCATCATCCGCATGAACGGCGTGAGCTACACCGATACCATCGAAAGCCTGCTGAACTGAGCGATGCAAGGCTGCTGTGCATCCTTGACAAGCACCTGAAATGCGCGAACGCTCGCGCATTGGAATGAAGAAAGGAGGAGACGACATGGAGGACGAAAACAAAGACGTGCAGAAAAATGAAGGTCCGGCGGAGGAATCCCCCTTCAGGCGCGGCGTGCTCAAGCTCAAGACGCCCATCCGCGCGGGCGGCCAGGACGTGACGGAGCTTTGCTACGACTTCACGAGGCTGACCGGCATGGAGTACGTTGAGGCGATGGACATGGACGAGGACGCGCTCAACGTGATGCGCGTGACGTACAAGCAGGCGCTGTGCCTGTTCGCACAGGCGGCAGGCAAGGCGACGCCCGGCATCGACGCCACGGACATCCGATCGCGCATGGGCGTGACGGACGCGGCGCATGCGGTGCGCCTGGCGACGGTTTTTCTGGTTGCCTCTCAGCGGGAGGAAAAAAGGAGTTCATCCGCCGCGTGACGGACGCGGCGCTGGCCAGCCATACGCCGATTGGCGACTTCCTGCGCATGCCCATCGCGCTGTTCGCGGAATTCTATGCGGCCATCGCGGAGGCGCTGGAGAGGCAACATAAACAGGACTGACGGGAAGCCGGGGGATGAAAATCCCCCGGCTTCCCTGTATTGGGAGGACGCATGCAGCTGATCTATGAGGGCGTGGACATCACAGACAGCGTGGACATCGTGAGCGGCGTGCACCTGGACGCGGCGGACGGACGCGCGGACAGGCTGGACATGACGATGGAGCACGCCGACACCTGGTTTCGCTGGGGGCCGAGGGAGGACGACGAGCTGGAGATCGTGCACGGCGGATACAGGACGGGAAAGCTGTACCTGAACGCGGTGATCCCTGAGGGCGGGCGTTTTCGCGTGGCGGCGACGAGCGCGCCAAGCGCCGCCAGACGAAAGCGCACGAGGTGCTATGAGGACATGACCTTCTATCAGATCATGGACGAATGCGCGGCAGAGTGCAGGATGGGCTTTGCCGCATACGGCATGGATAAGGACATGACATACCGCTATCTGTCGAGGACGGAGCAGACGGGCATGGCGTCTGCCGACTGGCTGTGCCGGATGGAGGGCGCTGTGCTCAAGCTCTATGACGGCCAATTCGTGGCCATCGGGATTGCGGACGCACAGAAGCGGGAAGCTGTGCAGACGATCGCGCTGGAATCAGGGCAGGAGGGCACATATTACCGTCGGCGCGCAGGGGAACGTCTTCGCGGGATTCGCCTGATCACGCCGCACGCGGACGGAAGCGCGCAGGACGATGGCGCAGACGGAGAGGACTGGGAAACGCGTGCAGATCTGCCCGTGCACGACGACAGGCAGGCCGGTCGCTGGGCCGCCGGGATGCTGCTGCATCACAACCGGATGACCGAGACGCTGGAGCTGACCACGGGGTTTTCCAGC
>JBJEYK010000196.1:0-5280 GCA_051886775.1 Candidatus Ventricola sp.
AGAGTGCTCAAGCGGTTTCTGAACTTTATCGCTTCGCGCATGTTCTTTCTCACGGTCATCAGCGCGCTGCTGATCATCTCGTTCTATCTGGCGATGAATACGGCCAACATCTGGGTGCTGATCGACGACGGCCTGAGCGCGCGCGCGGGCGTCGTGCTCATGAATCAGGACGCGTCGGGGCTGAGCAAATACTTCCGGCAGGAGTTCCTCGATCAGGATCCCGTCCTGCAGGTGGGGCTGAGCGATGCCTCGCCGTATCGCGACTACGAGATTCGCGGCTATGATCATCGCGTGCGCATGGTGTCCGTGTGGTCCTGGCCGTGGGAGAACATCGCCCGCGCGGAGATCATCGAGAGCATTCCCGCCATCGACGGCACGATCCGCTCCTCCCGGCGAGAGGCGGCGCTGGCTGCCGGCGGCGAGGCGCGGCTTTCCCCGCCGGCGTGGGCGACCTCCCGCTACCGCGTGACGCTGGTGCGCACGGCGGGGCGGTGGATGATTTCCAATTTGCAGCTGATTGAGCAGATGAAGTGATGAAGCCAGTGGACTTTTTACGCCGGGGCGCGATGCTCGCCCCGATGGCCGGCGTGACGGACATGCCCTTCCGCGTGCTGTGCCATGAGATGGGCTGCCCGATGGCGGTCAGCGAGATGCTCAGCGCCAAGGGCTACGTCCTGTCCCCGCGGGATCGGCGCGCGCAGCGCGAGCTGCTGGCGGTCGCGCCCGAGGAGGAGGGCGCCGTCGCCCTGCAGATCTTCGGCCACGAGCCGGAGGTGTTGGCGCAGGCGGCCGAGGAGCTGACGCGCGATGGGCGATACGCCCTGCTGGACATCAATATGGGCTGCCCGGTGCCCAAGATCGTGGGCAACGGTGAGGGCAGCGCGCTGATGCGCACGCCGCAGCTGGCCGCGCAGATTGTGCGGGAGGTCGCTGCGGTGTCGCATGTGCCGGTGACGGTCAAGATGCGCCTGGGCTTTGAGCCGGGCAGCGAGGCCTATCTGGCGCTTAGTGAGCTGGTGCAGGAAAGCGGCGCGACGATGATCACGCTCCACGCGCGCACGCGCAGCCAGTTCTACGAGGGGCACGCCGACTGGGACGCCATTCGCAGGCTCAAGCAGCGCGTGTCGATCCCCGTGGTGGGCAACGGCGACGTGGCCTGCTGGCAGGACGCCCTTCGAATGCTTGAGACGACGGGCTGCGACGGCGTGGCGGTCGGTCGCGCGGCGCAGGGAAATCCCTGGATCTTCGAACAGATTCGAGACGCTATGCAGGGCAGGACGCCGCGCAGCATTCCTGTGCAGGAAAAGCTGGACGTCGTGCTGCGTCACGCGCGGACGCTCTGCGCGCTCAAGGGCGAGGCCGTCGCCATCCGGGAGATGCGCAGGCATGTGGTGTGCTATGTGCGCGGCATGCGCGACGCCGCCAGGCTGCGCACGCAGGTGAACACCATTCTCACCATGGACGCGCTGGAGGACGCGCTGACGGCGTTCATGCTCGGGCAGAAATCATGAAAGACTGGCGTGATAGGCCAGTCTTTTTCTCATCTATGCGATGGCTGCGGCGATATTGAGCAGCGAGGTGAACAGGCTCAGCCGCAGCAGCGCGTCCCCGCTGCGCTGCGTGCTGCGCTGCATGGCGGGCACCATCGCCAGCAGTGCGCCCAGCAGCGCGCCGGGCAGCAGCCAGATCAGCGCAGGCGCGTCGGGCAGGCTCATGTGCTGGCGGATGAGCAGCGTGATCAGCTTGCCTGCCATGGCGAACAGCGCGATGGTCAGCGCGGCGACGGCGGATTCGTCGTTCTCCGCGTCGAAGAGCAGGAAGTAGAGCATCAGCGTCAGCGGTTCTGCGCCGAAGGCCAGGAACGAGCCGAGCAGACCGACGATCAGCGCGACCGGCAGCGACAGCATGCGCGTGGCAGAAAGCGGCCTCACGGTGTGCGACAGCGTGCTGAAATAGACGGAAGGCAGCGCAATGAGCGTGAAGAGCAGCGCGTTTTGCAGCAGGATGGCCGACTCGCGTGGGAGGACGGCCACGAAGCGCGCCGCCATCAGATCGCCCAGCACGCCGCCCAGCGCAGCGCCCACAGCCAGCAGGATCAGCTCGTCCTGCTGCAGCGGCAGCGGCTGTCCTAAGGCAAAGAACGCGCTGACGAGCGCCGCGCCGAGCGTCGCCATCGTGCAGAGCATGGCGATGGATTCCGGGGACAGAGGCGACACGGCGTCCAGCAGCGGGCGCAGCAGCGTCGTCGAGCCAAGCCCTGCGTTCAGCCCGAAGAACGCGCTGACCGCGCTCAGCAGCGCGTAAATCATGGCGCGCCCGCCCCGAAGACCGCTGCACTGCCCAGCGCGTCCTCGATGCGCAGCAGACGGTTGTATTTGCATACGCGTTCGCTGCGGCAGGGCGCGCCCGTCTTGATCTGACCGGCGTTCAGCGCGACGGCCAGGTCGGCGATCGTGGTGTCCTCCGACTCGCCGGAGCGGTGCGAGACGATGGTTCGGTAGCCGTTTTTCTGCGCCAGCTGCGCGGCACGGATCGTCTCGCTCAGCGTGCCGATCTGGTTGGGCTTGAGCAGAATGGCGTTGGCACAGCGCATGGAGATGCCCTTTTGCAGGCGCTGCACGTTGGTGACGAACAGGTCGTCGCCCACCAGCTGGCAGCTCCCGCCGAGCGACTGCGTCATCGCCTGCCAGGCGGGCCAGTCCTCCTCGCCCAGGCCGTCCTCGATGGAGCGGATGGGGTACTTCTGCATCAGCGCGCGCCAGTGCTCCGTCAGCTCGTGCGCGGTGAACGCGCGGCTGCTCTTGGGCATCGTGTAGCCCTTCTTGTCCTTCCACTCGCTGGCGGCGGCGTCCAGAGCCAGCGCGAAATCCTTGCCCGGCGCGTAGCCTGCGCGGGAGATGGCCTCCAGGATCAGCTCGATGGCCTCGGCCTCGCTGCTCAGCTCCGGGGCAAAGCCGCCCTCGTCGCCCACGGCGGTGGAGAGCGACTTCTTCTTCAGCAGCGCGGCGAGCGCGTGATAGACCTCGGCACCCATGCGCAGCGCGCCGCGGAAGCTCTGCGCGCCGATGGGCAGGATCATGAATTCCTGCACGTCCAGAGAGTTGCCCGCGTGCGCGCCGCCGTTGAGGATGTTCATCATCGGCATGGGCAGCGTGACGCCCTGTGCGCCGCCAAGGAACCGATACAGCGCGACGCCCTGCGCGCTGGCGGCGGCTTTGGCGCAGGCCATGGAGACGGCCAGCGTCGCGTTGGCGCCGAGGACGGACTTGTTGTCCGTGCCGTCGAGCGCGACGATCGCCGCGTCCACGGCAAACAGATCGGCGGCGTCCATGCCGCGCAGCGCCTTGTCCATCGCGCCGGAGACGTTCTTGCATGCACGGCGGACGCCCTTGCCGCCGTAGAGCTGCATGTCCCCGTCGCGCAGCTCCAGCGCTTCAAACTGCCCGGTAGACGCGCCGCTGGGCGCGATGGCCGTGCAGGTCACGCCGCTGGCGAGGCGAACCTCCGCCTCCACGGTGGGATTTCCGCGCGAATCGAGCACCTCTCGCCCGAGCACGCTGACAATTTCTGTTGAACGCATGGCAAAGCCCTCCGCTTCTGGTTTGCCGACAGGGTGCGCAATTCGGGGGCCGTCTATGCACGCAGGCAGAGTGCAAATATGCAAAAACGAAGCCGGCATGACGCGCGGCTTCGTTTGCATCGAAGGGGCGGAAAATGGGGAAAATCAGAACTTCAGGAACCAGGAGGAGATGTAGCCGATCCTGCCGTCGTGCTCCACCTTCGTCCAGTCGGTGCCCCTCTCCAGCACGGTCACCTTCGTGCCGACCGGCACGGTGCCCATCACGCCGGCGTTCAGGCTCGCGCCGCTGCGGAAGTTGACATAGCTGTTGCCGTTGGGGTTGAACACCCTCGCGGTGCCGGAGGACACCTCGTCGGTCACCTTCAGGAACTTCGCCATCATGTAGCCGGTCTGGCCGTCCACCTTCACCTTGTACCAGCCGTCGAGCTTGGAAAGCAGGGTGACGGTCTTGCCGTTGCGGTAGTAGCCGAGCGCCTCGCTGGCGGTCGACGGCTCCTTGCGCAGGAAGAGCACCTGCGTGTCGCGCGGGTTGTTGACCACGGCGGTGCCGGTGACGGACGTGCCGCTGCCCGGAACGGAGGGCTTGCTCGTGCTCAGCCACTGGCTGGCCATGTAGCCGGTCTGGCCGTCCACCTTCACCTTGCTCCAGCCGCCCTCGGTGGAGAGCACGGTGACCTGGGTGCCGCGCGGATAGGAGCCAAGGATGGTCCCGTTCGGCTCGGCGCGCAGGTTCAGCCCACGGGTGTTGGTCTTCACATACGCGGTGTAGCTGGCGGAGCCTTCGCTGCCCAGGTACTGGCTGTACATGTAGCCGGTCTGACCGCCCACCTCGACGTAGGACCAGTCGCCGCTCAGGCCCAGCACCTCAACCTGCGTGCCCCAGCCGTACTTGCCCAGGATGTCGGAGTCGGTGCTGGCCTCGGCGCGCAGGTTGAGCGTGCCGCAGGTGATCACGCGGGTCTCGTTCTCGGCGTTGGCCGCAAAGGGAACGGCCATCGCCATGCACATGACGGCGGCAAGCGCCGCCTTCTTGTTGGTGTTCTGCATATGGGATTCCTCCTTAGTCGTTGCGAAGCCGTCCAAGCGGCCGCTCTTGAGCGTCTTCTGACAACTTGACGAGGGAGGATAAAAGATTATTGCAACATCATCATTACCATCTTATGGAAGCATAAACAGGTGTGGGAAAAAGTGAAACAATATATGAAAAAAAGGCGCGGACAAGGCTCCGCGCCGCAGCAATTGGCAGAACATGGCAGGGGGAATCCTACGCATCTCCCGGATCAAAATCGAATACGGGCGCGTGCGTCAGCTCGAGCTGCCTGCCCGTGATGGGATGGACAAATCGAAGCGATACGGCGGAGAGCTGGTGATGCGCAAGCCCCAGCTGTACGCTGACGCCCTGGGACGCCGCTGTGCCGTAGCGCGTGTCGCCCAGCAGCGGGCAGCCGATGTGCGCCATGTGCACGCGAAGCTGGTGCGTCCTGCCGGTGACGGGCGAGAGCGCGAGCAGTGAGGCTGTCTGCCCGCCGGGCAGCGCAGCGGTGCGCAGCGTGCGGTAGCGGCTCACGGCGCGCTGGCCGTCCGGCGAGACGACGCGCGTGAAGCTGTCGGGCGCCTGCCGGGCGATGGGTGCGTCCACCATGCCTGCATCGGGGGACGGCGCGCCCAGCACCCAGGCCTGATAGCCCTTGGCGAAGTGG
>JBJEYK010000197.1:0-23706 GCA_051886775.1 Candidatus Ventricola sp.
AGCCCGGAGGAGGAGATGTACTCCAGCCCCTTCATGTCGATGACGAGCCGGGTCACGCCGGATATCGAGCGCTTCAGCTCTGCCTCGAGCCTGGGCGAGGTCGTGGTATCCAGGCGTCCCTCCAGAGCCAGCGTCAGCTCCGTGCCATTTTCGCTCTTGACAATATTCATCAGCAAGCACTCCATTTCTTGATGTTTGTCGGCGGCCCGCGCAGCGCGCAGGCCAGCGGAAGCGGCGCAGGCAACCCGTTCCCGAATCCGGCGCCATTCCAACATGGATATGAAGAATTATAACAAAATGTCCATGGAAAATCAACTGATGCCGCCTTCGCCCTACGCTTTATTCCGCAAGCGCCTGAGCACCACCCCCAGCACGATGCCCTCCATCCTGCGCTCCGCCTCGATGCCGCGGCAGCACAAAAACGCCAGCAGCGCAAAGCAGCCTTCGCACACGATGCCGCTGACCAGGAAGGTGACAGGCGCATGGACGATCCGCACATTCCGCGTGATCAGGCGGCTGACGCCCGTCGCCGCAAGGATGATGCACAGCAATCCGGCCTGCCGCAGCCAGTACTGCGAAAGCACGCGCCAGCTTTGCTTCAGGCATTGGCGCAGGGCCACCACGCTGCGCGCCGCCCAGTAATACAGCTGGCTGACCGCCGTGCCGGCCAGAATCCCCGCCGTGCCCAGCGGCTTCATCAGCAGCAGGGAAACCACGATGTTGATCATCGCCCCGCCGATGGAGATGTTCCGGCGCTTGCGGAAGAGGCCGCTTGCGGTGAGGAAGGACAGGCACGCGTCCTGATTGATGTGCACATACAGGTCGACGCACAGCAAAAGGAGAATCCGCCTCGGCAGAATGAACCGTTCTCCCAGGTACATCCGGATGAACGAGTCCGCCAGCACATACACCGGAACCACCGCCAGGCCGGTCAGCCAGAAGTACGCCTGCTCCAGCATGCGGAAGGTCTCCAGCTGCCGCGCGCTGCTCCCTTCAAGCGCGATCTTGTTGCCCAGCGCGGGAATCAGCGGTGTGGACAGGCTTTTCATCAGGCGCTTGATATGGCTGATGATCATGGTGTAGTTGTTGAGAAAGCCCACCTGCACCGTGCTGATGAACATCGATATGATCAGATTATCCGTCGAGCCGTAAATATAGCCGGCCAGGCGCTCCAGCACCACGTCCTTCAGGCTTGCCGCGATCCTTCTGAGCAGCCCCCAATCGGTCTTTTCCGGGTGCAGATAGGGATATCTCCTGGCGCACACCCGGTGCACGACGAGGTTGGAAAGGATGGTCCTGACCAGATCAACGATGAGATACCAGATGTAATTCCTTGTCAGGACAGCCATCGCGATGCAAAGCAGCGTAGCAGCCGTATTGATTACCGTATCGATCAGCCCGGAAATATAGCCGTTCTGGTCTGCATACAGAATATTGCGCTTGTACGCCAGAAAGTAGGTGCAGGAGCTGGTCAGCGCCTGGATCAGAAAATACGCGCGCACCGTGTGGGTCACTTCAATATCCGAAAGAAAAGCCTGGAGAAACGGCACGCAGCACACAGACGCCCCGATGAAGAGGATGCCGATGCAGCGGTAGACCAGCTTATAGATATTGACGAGCGCATTGATTTGCTCCCTGTCATCCCTGGCCAGCGCGCCATACAGATGAAACACGATGACCTGCTGAAAGCCCAGCTCCGCAAGGGACAGCGTGCTCAGGAGGGAGGCAAAGGTGCTGTTCAGCCCCAAAAGCTCCACACCCAGATACTGAATAAAGACCTTGCGGCTGATGAAGCTCAGCAGGATCGTGATCGCCTGCCCCATCAGGCTTACAGCGCCGTTGCGAATGGTTCTTTGGGTTCGGTTCATCGGGACTGCTCCTTGCACTCAGGTCGACGGCGGAAAACGCGCGATCAATCACGGCGTCCGCCGGCTGCGATCGGCGGCCCGTCCGTCATGGGATACGCGGATTCACGCTGCCGCCGTTCGCTCTCTTCTGGGCCATGAATTCCTCCTCGGTCATCCAGCCCTTTGCCCTTTGGATGCGCGCCCACCGCCTTTGGCGGATGGCTTTGGGGATCAGCCCCGCCAGCACGCGGTGATACAGCGGTTCCCTGGCGTCATAGCGCGCCGCCTCATCGCGCAGCATCCGGATGACCGCCTCGTCGCGCACGGGCATATCCTCATGAATCCGAAGCAGCTCCTGCGCAACCGCCTTGCCGTCGGAGGAGACGCCGTGCCGGTCAAAAATGGAGATGGCGATGGGCACATACGCGAAGGTCTTTCCCTCCTGATACCAGTGGTAAAAGAAATGGTAATCGCTGCAAAGCCGGTAGCACAGCGCATACGGCCTCTGGTCATACAGCGCCTTCCTCACAAAGACACTCTGGTGACAGAACGGCAGCCGGTCCCGCATGCGCTCGATGGGATGGGCTTTTTGATACAGATAGCCGCTGCCGGCATGATCGATTTTGTCGCCGTATACGATTTCGGCCGCTTCCAGCCTGCCGCTGTGCAGTACCGTCTCCAGCACATACCGGTCGGCAAACCGGTCGCCCGCGTTCATATAGAGCACCCATTCTCCCCGAGCCTCCCGCGCGGCCTGATTCATCGCGTCATAGATGCCCCGATCTGGCCGGGAGATGACCCGGTACGGGATGCCCCTTTGGGCAAACGCAGGGCAGAAGGACTGCGCGATGCGCAGCGTCTGATCGCCGGACATCCCATCCTCGACGATGTATTCCAAATCCGAGCAGGTCTGCTCCAATACTGACCGGATGGTGTCCTCCAGCGTTCCCCCGGCATTCCGGCAGACTGTGATGATGGCAAACCTCTTCATGCCGCATTTCCCTTCCGCGCCCTCAGGACGCTCTTCCGCCCTGGAGCCTGACGATCTCATGATAAATCCGTTCACAGTTTCGCTGATCATGCAGCGGGAAAAACCGCTGGATTCTGCGCGCGTATTCGGATTTCAGGCGGCAGTCCTCCTTCAGGTATCCCTCCAGCGCATCCAGCAGGGCCGCTTCCTCTGTCAGCACCTCGCCAAACCCGTCGCGGCGATAATCAAAGTAGCCCTGCGCATAATGCTTCGCCCGATACTCCGCCTCATCGAACTGGTAATATAGCACCGGCTTTTGCATATAGGCAAAGTCAAAAAACACGCTGGAATAATCCGTGATCAGCAGCATCGACTCCCTGAGAAGCTGCTGCACATCGTAGTGCGTGAAGTCCGCCAGGGTGACCTGCGGGCTTTCCTGCTCAAACAGACGCAGGAACGGCTGCATTTCATAATGAGGGTAAAACACGAACGAAACGCCGTATTGCCCGGCGAGCTCGCCAAGCCTCCCGTTCCCGAGGACGGCTTTCCATTTCTGCACATAGAGGCTGTCCTCCATGCGCCGTGGCTCCGGCCCTCTCCCCTGATAATGAGGCGATAGCCAATCTCTCCAGGTTGGCATGATCAGAATCTGCCGCTTGATCTCCAGGTCGTGAAGCCCGTCGAATCGCGCAAATCCCGTATACCTGACCTCCGCCTCCGAATAGCCAAAGCGGGACAGCACATAGTCATACTCCGGCTTAGCGCCGCAAATGAACAGCGAAAAGCCCGCCGCGCTCCTGTACAGCTCCTTCATGTCATCCTTTGTGACGCCATGCTGCAGGAGCACGCGCCTTCCCTTCGTCTCCCGCGCGTTCACAAACGCCTTGTAGCGCCAATTCCCGGACGGCACCGCCCCATTCTTATGCGTGCTGATCCGGACATCCGCGGCAAGGAACAGCAGCCAATGCAAAAGAGAGTCCTTCTGCACCGCATGGCCAAGCGCAGCAACCCTCGGATAGTCCGCAGACGCCTTTGATATGACGTAATAAACCGGCTGCTCCGGATGCTGCCTGCAAAGATACCGAAACAGGAAGTAACCGTTGTCTCTCGCATCCGTTCCCCGCTCGGAGATGATCCACAGATGCTTCCTGCCATACAGCGCCCTGGCGACCGGCTTGAGAAGGACATGCTTTGCAAGCAGTCCGATGTATTCGATCATTCTTTTGATGCGCTGCAAACGCTCTGTCCCCTTCATTCAGGGGCTTCGCCTCCTTTCCTTCAGCGCCCCATGCGATGCCCCCTGTGATAATACAGCCAGAAGACAATCCACCATTTGTGTTTCATGATCAGCAGGCGCGCCCTAAACCTGGGCTTCAGGGCGGCGCGGGCCATATCCTCCCAAACCTGCTGATCCAGCAGCTGAAGGGATTCCTGCACGCAGCCCTTGAATTCCCGATAGGTGCCAAGGCTCCTGGCCGCCTTGACCCAGTATATGTCCATGATCCGGTAAAGGTATCCGTTGAGGTTGCGAGGCGGGAGCTGCCGAGCGGTTGCTTTCAAATGTGCAATCAGGTGCTTTCTTCCTTCCATCTCGCTCCGGTTGAATGTCCGCACCATGGACTGGCCCCTGAGCCGGTAGTAATACATGGCTTTATCCAGCGCATACAAACGCTTGCAGCTGCACACCGCAGGAATGGTGACCGCCGCGTCCTCGCCCATGCCAATCTGCCTGGGCACAAGCAGCTGGAACGGCGTCACAGCCTCCCGGCGAAACGCCGCCGCACATATTCCATGGTCAAAGCTCCCGATGTTATCATTCAGCTCCGGGTCCTGAGGATCGTACAGCATCCGATCCCAGACCGCCTGCATGCCCTCCCCGGAATACAGGCCCTGCGCCAGCTGATTGTGATACGCCCTGACGGGCGTCCCGTCCTCCCGGACGGTCCTGTACGAAAACAGAATGCAATCCGGATGGTATTGCGCTGCCACCTCATCGATGCTTTGCAGAAGGTCAGCGCTCCAGAAATCGTCGCCGTCCAATTGGAGGACGTACTCGCCCCGGCATCGCTCAATGCCCGCCTGCCTGGCGCTGACCAGGCCGCCGTTTGGCTTATGGATCACTGCGATTCGCGGATCCAGCGCAGCATACCGGTCGCATATCTGTGCGCAGCGATCCCTGGAGCCGTCGTCGACGAGGATCAGCTCCCAGCTTGCAACGCGCTGTGAGCGGACGCTCTCGATGGCCTGGGGCAAAAAGGCCTCCACGCCATAGACCGGCATGACAATGCTGTATCGGGGCGCGTCCATGCGCTGTTCCCTCCCTTTCCTTCATATCCCCCGCCCGGCGGCGTCAATCAGGCGCGCCTGCATATCCGCGCGATCGGGGCGGCTCCTCGGGGGCCGATGTGTCGATGGCGGACAATGCGTAGATGAGAAAGATACACAGCATCTTTTCCTCGCAGATCAGGCAGCGCGCCATCCCCCGCATCAGCAGCATCAGCAGAGGAAGCTGCTGATAGACCTCGCATTTCCTGTGGATGTATCGGGACGGCCCGTAAATCTGCACCAGGGAAGCGATATAGAGCATACCGCCGAGGATGCCCAGATAATAGATGGTTTCGATATAGTAGTTGTGCGGGGCTCTGTAAGGCAGCTTCGCGTTGAGCCCCTTCCCGACCAGCGTCACGAAGGGGTGCTGCAGGAAATACCCGGTATAGTACCTCCATATCGCCGAGCGCCCGGTGGTCATCGACGACAAATCCGCGCCAGAGCTTTCCTGAAAGCGGAACAGGATCGTCTGCACGGCGTCGCTGTCCCCAAACAGCCCAAACAGAAGAACGCACGATACCGCGCCGGTGACGATCGAAGCCATCAGAATTCTCGGATTCTTCCTGGACACGAAATACAAGGTCAGGCCTGCAATCATGAGCGCGGAGAGGATGAACGACATGCTGACCGTCATGCAGCCCAGGATGACCAGAATCAGCAGCAGCGCACCGTCCAGCCTGCTCAGCCTTCCCTTGATGAAGTAGATGGCCAATACCGCGAGGGAGATACTCAGCAATACCGTGTACATATTGCTGTTGGTCTCAACCCCCATAAAGCGAACATAGTGATTGCCGGGGCCAAGCCTGATCGTCGTTTCGTACTCCATCAGATACCGATCGAGCCTGG
Source organism: Candidatus Ventricola sp. (assembly GCA_051886775.1). Taxonomy (GTDB): domain Bacteria; phylum Bacillota; class Clostridia; order Christensenellales; family Aristaeellaceae; genus Ventricola. The sequence continues at coordinate 5,992 of JBJEYK010000197.1, forward strand.
GGAAGAAGCCGCGCATCAGGGCCGGCACGGACGAAACGACGATCCCCAGCGCCATCATCGTGTTTTTGCGCTTCACGCTCAGGCTGCTTCTGAACGGCGGATTGGCCATGATCATGGAGCCGATCAGGAGCTGGCAGATAAACCGGATGCAGCTGGGCAGGTCCGCGTTCCGGATTCCGGCCAGGACATAGAGCACAAGCAAAATGGACGAGGCGCCGGCAAATGTAAAGGTAAGGCCGTTGGCCAGCAGCACGCGCGCCAGCACCATGATGGTGATGAGGTTGAACAGGGCGAAGCCGTTCAGGCTCAGCTTGAAAATGGGCGACAGCGGAATCAGATAAAAGACCAGATCAAAGATGTGATCCAGGCTCCGATCAAGCAAAATCATCCATCCGCACAGGCACAGCGCCGCGATGTTGAGCGCCGGTACGCTCAGCCCCAGCATAATGCAGAGGGTGATGACGGCCAGCCCGATCACAAAGCCGGCGTCGATCGGCTTCTTTCCGAAAAACATCTGCCGGCCCCCCTATTTCCGAGAATCCTCCGCCGCCTCCGCCATGAAATCGACGATTTTCCTCACCCTGTCCTGAATCCTCAGCCCGGCCGCCGTTTCCAGCGCGCCCTGCGACAGCCTCTGGCGCAGGGCCGTGTCCCGATACAGCGTTTCCATCGCCCCAGCAATGTCGTCGATGCTGGTCGGGTCGATCCTGATGGAGTTGTTCGCGGTCATCACATCGTCATTGAACGGCCTGTCAGAGGAAATGACCGGCAGAGCGCAGGCCATGGCCTCGATGATGGCGTTGCAGCAGCCCTCGGCCAGCGTGGGCAAGACGAAAAAGTCCGCCGCATTGAGATAGGTGACCAGCTCGTCGTGAGGCACCGCCCCGGAAAAGAGCACCTGTCCGGATTCGGGCTTGTCCCTGCCCGTTCCGATGAAGATCAGCTTCAGCCCCGGGATCCGCCTGGCAGCCTCCAGCACCCGCCCGGGGCCCTTGCGCTCCTCAAAGGAGCCGACGAAGACGGCGATTGTCTCCTGCCGGGTAAAGCCCAGGCGCCCCCTCGCCTCCATCCGATCCATCGGATAGAACATCGTCGGGTCGATCGCATTGAGAAGAACCGTTGCCTTGGGGTGATCCCGCAAAAGCCCGTACGCCTCGCTCTCCCTGAGGTTCTTGGTCGACACGGCAATCAGGCCCTTGATCCCCTTCAGATATTTCTTTCGGTAGGCTGCGCCGCACAGCTCGTCCACCCGGATCGTTTCCTCTCCGGAGGCCACAATCACCGGAATGGAATTCCCGACGGCAAAGGCAGCCTCAAGCCCGCAATGCCAGAAATGCGCATAAATGGCATCCGGTCCTTCCTGAACATCCCGGAAAGCCCTCCTGAGCGCCCGGCAGCGAAACCACGAGGTCAGCGAAATGCCGGCTATTTTCTTTCTGGAAAAGGAAAGATATCCGGGCTGCAGAATTCTCACCCGGTTTGCGCACGCTGTCGCGTCATACCATTCGTATGGCCTTCTGGCTTCGCCATAGATCATCTGACGGGTGATGCTCTGCGGCGAAATCACCGTACATCCAACCCCCAAATCCGCAATGCCCCGGGCAATGGTCTGGACGAACGCCTGGTCGGGATTGTCCTTCGTCGGATACCGATTGGTCACAAAAACGATATGCTTCATCTCGATATGCTTCATCTGTCGTCATCTCCCTTGGGTTTCGCCCGGCGCTTCACCGCGCGCAGGAGGACAGCGCGCGGAAGGAAACCAGCTCAATTCCTGCGTCCGCCAGAATCCCGTGCGTCTGCTCGGCGGTAAAAATCCGGTATTCCTTCATCCGTCGCTCAATCAGCTCACCGAAATACGGGGAGTCGTATGCCGCCGCCGGATGAATCATATACTCCGCTGTTTCCTTTCCGTTCCACCGGATATGATGGAACAGATACTGCGGATTCTCCGCGTCCTCCCGGCTGAGCGCGACGATCAGGCCATCGGGGAAGGACACGCCCCGCCTGTATGCCTGTCCTTGCCAATATCCCAGCACGCTGTTTTTCACCGGCTCCAGCATTCTCCATGTCAGCGGACGATTGCTGCCGCGACCGCTTCCCGGGACGTAAATGCGCCGGTTGTTCCTCATCCGCATGATGCCAAGCCTTTCCGAAACGGAAAGGAAGAGCGGGTACAGCCCTCTGGCAACATGGACGTGCTGATGGGTATTCCAGTACTCCGGCTGCCCCAGCAGGGCCTTGAAGGCTTCATACTGCGCGGTCAGCTCCCTGACGACCTCCGCCTGCGAAATCAGGCCCCTCCGATACCTTTTCCGGAACTCGGAAAGCGGGTAAAACCCTCCGTTCCGCGCTGTCAGCGAGGGAACCTGCTCCGCAGAAAGCAGAGGCTTTCCGCAGGTGAGCACCCAGTGCAGGCCCAGCGATGCGCCTTCACCTGACAGGCGGGCGGCGTCCCCGCAGAAGGGCATGTTCATCATCACGTTTGTCGCGGTAATCAGCCCTGCGGCGACGCCCTCCTCGATGGCCCGGTTGACCGCCGGGGACATCCCATAGTCATCCGCTGTCACAATGAGCTTTTTCATGGCTTCTGCGCCCCCTCCGCCCCGGAGCGCCCCCTCTGTCTGCGCTTGAACTCCCTGATTCCCCGATTGATCTGCCGCAGGATATGCACGGTCTCCCGGAAGGGCCTGCGCAGCTTGACGGCAGTCAGCAGGGCGTACATCCCGCACCCCCACGGAAGCGCAGCGGCAAACAACGCGCCCTTGTCAAAAAAGTATGAATCCGTATAGCCCTCGAACCAGCTCGAGGCTTCCTGCCGGATATCGGCCACCTTCACAGGAGAACGGTAGACCCTCAGGCCTGCCCGGATACAGTCCTGCAGAAAGAGCGTATCCTCTCCGGAGCCGTATTTCGCTCCGCCGCCGAACAGCAGGGAGAAGGAGATGTTGTTATAGATCAGCTTTTCCCTCCGGACCGCCAGCCGCGCACATCCGTATTTCAAGGCGCTCCATCTGGAAACCCGCTCGAACCTCCCGATTTTCAGCAGCGGCCGGTCCGGATTCAGGCTTTCCACGCTGAAAAGGATGGCATCCGCCTCGGGATGGCGCGTAAATTCCCGGAGCACATCCTCCCGGCAGGTGTCGGTGAAGATCATGTCGTCGTCCGCGAATTCCACGATGTCCGCGTCGGCACGCATGAGCGCGCTGTTTCGGCTCAGGCCAACGCCGCGCTCGCGGAAGGACAGCATCCGCACATCAAAGCCGCCGTGGCGGAATTCCTCCGCACCGTTCCGGTCGCATTGATTGACGATGATGGCGTCAGCGCGGAGGTTCATGCGCTCACAGAGCGTGTGATCCGTCTGATTCATGGTCGCCACAAGCAGCTGATAGGTCATGTCAAAGCTCCCAATAGTCGCCAAGCCGTTTTTCAAACGCCTCGTGTTCGAAGTGCAGGTAGCCTGCGCCGTGGTAGAAGGTCATCTCGCCAAAGACGATCCTGCCGCCGATGTCGTAAAAGTCCACCCGGACATGCGCGAAGCCCTCGGACAGCTTTCGCGCGCACGCAAGCATCTCCCCGAGATTCGGCGGGGGTGGCAGGTTGACTTCGGGGGCGTTTTCGTAAGCCACGCGTTCGTCAAGGAACGACCAGTCCGGCGTGTACAGGTTGCGCCGGTGGTTGGAGAAACGGTCAAGGTCAACCTGGATGAGCTTCGGCTCCCCATGAAAGCAGAATACCTTGTAATCGTTTAGCCCTGTATCCTGCGCATCCTCGAGGAATTCCTCGCAGAGGATGCGGTTTTGCACGTCCTTGTACGCCCACTCCCGGCCCAGCATGTAAAAGTCCAGCTTGAGCCATTGGCGGAAGCGCTTTTGGATCTTTGCGATTTCCTGCGGCGTCTTCTCCTTGCAGAGATAGTTGAAGCCCGAGCCATTGGTCAGCTTCATGGCAAAGCGCTCGGGCAGTGCGTCAAACGGAATCTCGTCCACGCTGTCGTAAACCCCGTACAGCCGCGTCAGATACTGCTCCCCGATGCGCTCGCGCACATAGTCCCGCACCTGCGCCTTATCCACCAGGCGCTTCATCCGCCCGTCCTGATTGTAGAGCTTGCTGTACTGCACCTTTTCGTTGTACAGCGTGGGCGGATTGAGGTGGAGCCTGCGGCCCGTGCGCAGCCTGTACTGCCCCTCGATGTAGGTGCGGTCATCCACGCTCCGGTAAAACCGCATGACAAAGCGGAGACGAAGGTACTTGATTGTAAAGAAGATGTCCTCGTTGCGATGCAGCAGGCGGATCAAATCGCGCCGAAGCGACGGCATAGCCTGCTTGTCTTTGCTCATTGTGCCTGCTCCCTTTCCTCTTGGGTGTTCTTTCGCCGCCTGAGCCCCAATCCGCGGAAATCAGCCCATTCTCCAGTTCTTCTTCATCTGCGCCCACAGGCAATAGGCGACGTAGCCCAGGGCCGCCCCCAGCGCATTGGCGATGACATCGTCGATGTCGCAGACCCCAAGGCCCAGCGCCATCTGCGCGCCTTCGATGACCGTCGAGGTGACCAGCCCGCCCAGGATGGCAAACCCCGCCCGGCTGAAGGCCCGCGGATTGCTGCCGGGAATCAGGAAGCCAAAGGGAACAAACAGCAGCACATTGAGCAGGGCATGCGAAAGCGGCCTTAGCGACTGCTGCTCCAGCGCTGCCGTCACGCCCCGGAAGGGCGTCATGACCGACTGGGAATCGACGCCCCCGCCCATGCGGGAGAACATCGTCAGATAGAGCGCTACGCCAAACCACACGCCAAGCGCGGCCAGCTGACCGGATTGAAAATACGCCCGCAGCCGCCAGACATAGCGCGCCAGCGTCGCCACGCTCACTGCGGCCAGCAGCGCCGCCGCGCACAGCAGCACCAGCGGCTCATAGGCGAAAGCGACATAGAGATAGATGATCAGCGCGGCGAGCATCAGATACATCGCCAGCAGCACCGCATCCATCAGCAGGAGGTCCCGGTGATAGTGCCAGCGATCGAACTGACGCTCCTGGGCAAACAGGGCGTTCATCGCCTGAATCAGCGCCACGCCAAGGGCCGCCACAAGAATGAAGGATAGGATGCTCGCTGCAACGGACATGCTGTTACCTTTCCTGCGGGGGCAGCGTCCCGGCGCCCGCATGCTCTGCGGTATCCGCGCGGGCAGGCGGCTCGGCCTTGGGAGGCTGCTCCGCCGCTGGCTGCTCGGCCTCGGGCTGCAGGGCCTGATTGCCCTGCCGCGCCATCGCCAGCACCGGGTCGTCGCTCCTTCGCTCCCATTCCTCCCATTCGCGCTCGATATCCTTCCTGCGCTTCTGGCTGCGCCTGCCGGCGGCGGAATGCCTGCGATCATGATCGCCGTAGCCGTAATAGCCGGGCTGGCCGACGTTTTGCAGGGCCTTCACCCCGTTGACAATGCAGCCCATCACGCTCTTGCCGGACTTCTGGATGCGGTAGAGCGCTTCACGGATCTGGCTCATGCTGGCGCCGTCAAAGCGCACAACCAGCAGCATCGAGTCGATCGCCTGGCTCAGGCTCATCGTCTCCGCCGCCTGCCCCACTGGCGCCGTGTCCACGAGCACCAGGTCGTAATCCGCCTTCATCCGGCCAACCAGGCTGCACATCGCATCGTCGATGGGCATCGGCTTGCTCTCCAGCAGCGTCGGCAGGATGTCCAGCGTGCCGGTCAGATGGGTGACCGCCTCCTGCGGGTCGGTCTCGCCGCGATACAGCGCGTTGAGGGAATGGCTGTAATCCACCTTGTGCAGGAACAGCCCGCCCAGACGCGGATTGCGGGTATCCAGATCCATCAGCAGCACGCGCATGCCCATGCCCGCCAGCGTAACCGCCAGATAGGAGATGACGGTCGTCTTGCCCTCGTTCTGGCTGGCCGAGGTAAGCGCCACGCACCTGTGCCGGCTGTTGCGCAACTGCCACTGCAGGATGTGCGCAATCGCGACGAAATTGTCCCGAACGACGGGGTCGCTGTCCTCCTCGTCCGCCCAGAAGATGATGCTCCGTTTCTTGCGGAAATAGGCCTTTCGCTCCGGGATCTCGCCCAGCAGCTCCAGCCCCAGCTGCCGCTCGACATCGCGGGTGTTGAGCAGCGTAGGGCGAATCAGCGTTTCCAGCACGGCCAGGCCGACGCCCAGCATCACGCCCAGTATCGCCATGATCACCCAGATGCTGGCATTCAGGCTGCCGCCGATGATGTACTTGGAGCGCGGCTCGTTGATCACCGATACGCTGCCGATTTTCAGCGTGCTGATCAGGATGCTGGGCAGCACCTGATTGATCGCCGTCAGGATGGAAATCCCCTCCTGCGCGCTGCGCCAATAGAGGTTCAGCTCCACGATCTGCGTGGAATTGTACTGATTGACCCTGAGGTTGCTGTATATGTCCTTCGCCGACACGCCGATCAGGTTCAGCCGCTCCACCGCGGCGTTCAGCGTGCGGTCGCTGCGGATGACGTAAATCACCGCGTCCACCATGTCCTCCGCCAGATGGATGTCGACGGAGTTCGGGCTTTGCATATCGCTGATGAACAGCCCGTTCGCGCTCTGGGAGGTTACCGCGATGGAGGTTGTGATCAGATACTGCTTGCTCATCTCGCCGCGCAGATAGGAGACAATGCCCAGCAAAATGCCCAGGCACAATCCGGCGACGCCCATGATGATGATCAGCGTCATGCGCTTTCGGACGGCAAAGAGGATATCGCTGATGCGGATCTCGCGCAGCTGATCGTTGGCCGTAAAGCGCGGATCCCGCTGCGCGCCAGGCTGCTCCCGCTTCATCTCGCTATATGGATCCTGCTGCATATCCGTCCTCCTGTCGTTCTATCGCGTTATAGCTGCCTGCGCCTTCTCCTGATCAGGAGCGCCGCCAGCGCGATCAGGCCGGCTGCGATCGCCGCCGCGATACACAGCGCGCCGATGTCGTCGGTCGTCCACTGCACGCAATAGTACGTCTGCATCTCCGCCGTCTGGCGTACGGCAATCCGCTGCGCGCCTTCGAGGTTGCCGTTGACGACCACCTTGTACTCGCCGGGGGCAAGCCCCTCGAAGATCTGCTCGATCGCACTCGAGCTCCAGATCCTGAGCAGCTCATCGTCCGAGGTATACAGCGCCACGTTCACATCCGACACCAGACCGCCAAACAGCCTGCCGCGGATGCCGATGCCCACGCGGACGATCTCGTTGGTCAGCTCAAGCGCCGTCTCAGCCTGGCCGTCGATATATCCCCGGCTGTCCACGCGGAAGGTATACTCCTCGCTGCCCATCCGATAGTGCTCCGGTGCGCTGAGCTGGCGCAGCCGGTAGGTCGTATTGGCCTGCAATTCATCCAGCCTGATCATGCCGCCCTCGTCCGTCGTGACAGTGCGGTTGGCCGTGCCGTCGCCACGGGAAAGCGTGAACCCGGCCCCGGCCAGTCCCTGCCCCGGATACAGCGCATCCGCCAGGCGGACGCGGATGGTCGTGCGCTGCTGTGAAAGCTCCGTCAGTGCGGAGCGGCCGCTCTGGCTGCTCTTTTGCACCGTGACGGTCGGCTTCTCCTCCAGCGCCGCGTAATAGTCCGGCACGGTCGTCTGCTCGAGCCGGTATTCGCCGATATACAGCGGAACGCTCTCCCCGTAGCCGCTGCCGTCCAGCTCGATGGTGTCCACAATCTGCCCGGCATGGCAGCGCGTCGTGCCGTCCAGCGTGACCACGTCCCGCTGTGCGATGACGTTGAACGCGCCGCCGCTCAGCTTTTTGCCGCTCTCCCGGTCCTTGAGCTGCACGCGGATCGTGTTCCGGGCGGGATACAGCTCCACCGTGACCACAAACGGATCCGACCAGTCCCGCGCTTCGTCGATGATGAAGGGCGTGTTCTGCGGCGTGTCGTAGCCCGCAATCGCGGTCAGTCCATGGAGATAGTAGGCGCCGGGCATCAGCTTCTCCGGCAGGAAGAAGACGCCGTCCTCGTTCGTCTCAAACCGGGTGTAATCGATTTTAGTGGGGTAATAGACGCTCAGCGTCTGCAGCGCGTCGTCGGAGGCATACAGCTCCTGCGCCACGCCGCGCCGCTTGATGGTGCCCTGCGTTTCGCCGTCGACGATCTGCACATAGACCGCAGCCCCGTCCAGCCCGACGCTTTTCCCGATGACAGGATCTCCGATCGGCTCCCGCGTCGGCGCCGCCGTCGGCTCCGCATCCCGCTCGCCGTCCCCGTCGCCGTCATCGCCGCCGCCATGATCCGGATCCCGATACGGATCATCCTGACGATGCTGATCCTCCTGCGCCAGCGGATAGCCGAAATTGCCGCCGCCGTCATTCGGGTCGCGATACTCTGCATAGCTGACGCCGTCATGCTCATCCACATACGCATTGTCCGGGATGCGGATCAGGTACAGTATCAGCAGCAGCACGATCAGCAGCACGCACAGCAGCAAGCCCACCAGGATATCCGCCATGGATTCCCAGTAGTGGATCTCCTCAATCGGTCTGTTTTTGCCCTTTTTCATCGCAGCTCCGTAACGCCCTCAAACTCCTCAATGCTCATCGGCTTATAGTAGTACACGCCCTGGCCCTCGGTGAAGCCCGCGCGCCTGAGATGCGCGACCTGCTCGGTGCTCTCAATGCCCATGGCCATGATCTCCGCCTTCAGCTTGCGCGCCTGCGAATAGATGGCCTCCAGCGTCCCCTGGTCCTTGGCCCTGAGATAGTTCAGATTCAGGTTCAGGGCATCCGCCTGGGTGCGCTCCAGCATGTTCAGCGCGATATAGTCGCCGTCAAAGCCGTCGATGGCCACGCGAAAGCCCTGCCGGCGCAGGGCAGCTTCCACCTCCATCGTGGCAATCGGCGTCTCGACGTAAGCGCTTCTGCTGATTTCCAGCTGGACGCAGCGCGGCGGAATGCGGTAGCGCTCGAGCTGGCTGGCAAAATACGCGGCAGTGTCCATCGCCAGCACATCCGTCTTGGACACGTTGATGGCCAGCGGCACAGGGCGTCCGCCGGAGTCGGTCCAGCGGCGGATCGTCGCAAAGACCTTCTCCCAGATGTGCTGATCCAGCCGGGTGATATAGCCGTTGCGCTCCAGCACCGGCACAAACTCCGCCGCGCTGAGGAGGCCAAACCTTTCGCTCCTCCAGCGCACGAGCACCTCGGCTGAGATGATCTTGCGGCTTTTCAGCTCCACGCGCGGCTGGAGATAGAAGGTGAACTCGTCGTTTTTCATGCCCGACAGGATTTCCGGCATGAGGATTTGCTCGTTCGCCGGATTCTGCGCGCGGGCGGCGGCCGCCATGCCGGTGTAGCGGGGCAGGCGATCCAGCTTTTCCTTGATCTCCTTCATGTCCTGCTGCTGCCTGCTGCGCAGCTGCTTTTCCGCCGTAGGCACCACAGCCCGGTGAAAGTATTCGCAGAACACGCCATACTCCCGAAGCATGGTGTTCCACAGAACGCGGTTGAGGATGTTGAACAGAATGGACAGGATGACGCCGGCAATCGACGTGTAGAACGCCGTCTCGATGCCCGAGAGCAGGACGGACACGCTCTCCAGCGCGGCCTCCACCGAGCTGAAGCCGATGCTGCTGATGCCCGAGAGCAGGCCGACAAAGGTGCCGATGATGCCCAAGCCTGTCAGAATGCCCGGAATCTGAACGATCAGCCCCTGCCAGGTGCGAAGCCCAAGCATCTCCTCGCTGATCCAGTCCTCAATATCGCTGACGACCTCGCCGCTCTCCCGCTGCTGCTCCGCCTCATCGCGGTAGCGGCGAAACAGCTCGTCCAGCTCACGCATCCGGAAAGGGGTATCGAGCTTGAAGACCGCATACCACGGCTCCGCCGTCTGCACCTCGAGCGCCTGGTCGATGCTCCTTTGCCCCGCAGTAAATCCGCCGGCAAACAGCATACACGGCAGCAGCCCCAGAATGTAGCCCATCGCCAGTATGCCGCACATGACCAGCAGAATCAGCATGGACAGCGTATCCGGCGCCAGCGCCGTCAGCACGCCGGCGGACGCAATCAGAACTGCCGCAGCAAGAATGATCCTCTTCCTCAATTCCGTACTCCTTTGCTTCCTCTCGTTTCAGCGAATGGTATTAAGTATACGATTCAGTATTATCTATCCATATTTGTCATAATTGTACCAATTTTATCCATCGAAATTGTAACACAATACCAACGATGCGTGCAATGAATTCCAGCCGTTTTTTCATTCACATACCCTGCGCGCATTCCAAGTACTGATCAAATCGCAGATGGGCGGCAGAATCGACGCGGCGATGAGCGATGAACCGTTTTCAAATAAAACCGGCATGATGCCGGTTGCATCACCGACCAAGTAATGCAAGTCCCGTTGCTTTGCGCTCGAGGCCAAAGCTTTGTAAAAGGACTTACAGAGTAAAACCGGCATGATGCCGGTTGCATCACCGACCAAGTAATGCAAGTTCCGTTGCTTTGCGCTCGAGGCCAAAGCTTTGTGAAAGGACTTACAGAGTAAATGCTCCGCTGTTCACGCATTTCCCGAACCAAGTTCAATCCGCCTTCACATTTCATTCAAATTCGGCTGATACAATGCAGCCGAATGGAGGCGATATGAATCATGAGAAAAATGATGGCGTGGATGATGGCGCTCTGCCTGCTTGCTGCGCCTGCCCTGTCGGAAGGCGAGGCGCAGCCGGAAGCCGGCATGCAGCAGGAGGCCGGCGGGCCGGTCGGACGCGGAGAGCGCCCGATGGGGCTTGAGGGTGGAGCGCGCGGCGAGGGCATGGCGGGCGGCGGCCGCGGACAGGGCGGCATGGCGTCAAGCGAGCCGGATGAAGCGCTGCTGGCGATTCTCGACGAGGTGCAGGAGAAATACCGGCTGCTGACCTTCACGGACCCGGTGACGGGCTTCGAAATGCAGTATGAGCTGTTCGTTCCGGAGGATTACAGCGCGGAGAACCGGTATCCGATGATCATGTTCATCCCGGATTCCCGCGCAGCGGGCCGTGAGCCGGCATTCTCGTTGACCATCGGCTGGGGCGGCGTTGTCTGGGCGACGGCGCAGGAGCAGGCCAAGCATCCCTGCTTTGTGCTCATCCCGGTCTTCACGGAGACGATTGTGGATGACAATTTCAACACGTCCGACCAGATCGACACGGCGGTTCGGCTCATCGAATCGCTGACGCAGACATATGCCATCGACACCGACCGGCTCTATGCCACCGGTCAGTCCATGGGCGGCATGACCTCTTTCCACCTGAACGTCCGATATCCCGACCTGTTTGCGGCCTCGCTGTTCGTCGGCAGCCAGTGGAACAACGAAATCCTCGACGTGCTGGAGAGCGATCGCTTCTTCTATATCGTCTCCGCGGGCGATGACAAGGCGTCTGCGGGCCAGAGCGGCCTGATGGCGGTCTTTGACCGGGACGGCGTGCCCTACGCGCATGCGGAGTGGAGCGCGCAGGATGACGCGCAGACGCAGGAAGCCGCGGTACAAGCGCTCATCGACGAAGGGCTGAACGCGAACTTCGTCACCTTCACCAAGGGCACGACGGTCGCCGGCGGCGCGTCCGGCAGCGAACATCTGACATCCTTTGACTACGCCTATAAGCTCGAGGCTGTGCGCGACTGGCTGTTTGCACAGAGCAAGTGAATCGTTCCGAAATCCACCGTCCGGCGCTGCCGTGCGGTCTTCCTTTTGGGCACAAAAACAGGAAGGAGCGCATGTGCTCCTTCCCGGGTGCGGTTTGTGTATTCGGCTGCCGCCAGGCAGCATGCTCAGGCCTTGAGCGTTTGGCGCAGTACGCGGACAACCTCCTCCATCTGAATCGGCTTGGAGAGGAATCCATTCATGCCATGCTGGAGCGCCGCCCTTCGGTCCTCGTCGAAGGCATTGGCCGTCATGGCCAGAATGGGAATCCCGGCGAGCGCCGGCTCCTTCAGCGCGCGAATCCGGCGGGTAGCCTCGTATCCATCCATCACGGGCATCTGAATGTCCATCAGGATCAGATCGTAGGCACCGGGCGCGGAGGAAGCGACCTTGTCCACGGCTTCGGCGCCATTCTCCGCCGTGTCCAGCGTAAAGCCGTATTCCCGAAGGATTTCCAGCGCGATCTCGCGGTTGAGCTCGTTGTCCTCCACCAGCAGCAGACGCTTGCCCCGGAATTGCGCGGACTCCTGGATCGCGGGGAGCGCCCGCTCCCTGGTCTCGTCCGCGCCCGTCTTCGAGAGCAGGGCCTTTCTCAGCTCCGACAGGAACAGGGGCTTTGCGCAGCAGGCTGCCGCGCCGGCCTCCCTAGCGATTGCGCCGTCCTCCGTCCAGTCGTCGGCGATGAGGATGACGATCGCTCCGTGCTCCCCCAGCTCACCAAGCCTTCGGACAAGCGCCACGCCGTCCATATCGGGCAGCTGCCTGTCGATGACGCAGGCGGCATAGCCCTCCCCTGCTTCCATGGATTGCCGCACGCGCTGCAAAACCTCCCCGCCGGAAAGCGCGCGCTCTGCACGCATGCCCAGCTTGCCCAGCATGGCGCAGGCGCTGTCGCCGTCGGCAGGCCTTGCTGACGCGACCAACGCCCTGCGTCCCGTCAGCTCCGGGATGGGCGCTGCGCTGCGCTGCTCCGGCTGGAGGCCGAGCAGGATGCGGATCACAAACTCAGTGCCCTTGTCCTTTTCGGTCTTCACCTCGATCGTGCCGCCCATCATATCGACGATGCTCTTGGTGATGGCCATGCCCAGACCGGTTCCCTGGATTTTGCTGACCGTCGAGGTGCGCTCGCGCTCGAAGGGCTCGAAGATCCTCCGGGCAAATTCGGGCGTCATGCCGATCCCGGTATCCCGGACGCGGATCTCGTAATACCCCTTCCCGCTCGGCGCGCCCGGGAGCTGCGCGATGCCCACGAAGACCCTGCCGCCCTCCGGCGTGAACTTGATCGCATTGGAGAGCAGGTTGAGCAGCACCTGATTCAGGCGCGTTCTGTCGCAGAACACGTCCTCGTCCATCACGCCGGTCATGTCCATGCGAAGCTCCAGCCGCTTGGCGCGGATCTGGCCGCTGATGATGGCGCGCAGCTCGTTCAGGATCTCGCAGAGATTGGCCTCTGTTTCCTCCAGATGGATTTTGCCGCTCTCGATGCGGCTCATATCCAGCACATCGTTGATCAGGGACAGCAGGTGATTGCTGGAGGAGAGAATCTTGTCCAGATAGTCGCTCATCTTCTCCCGGCTGTCCATGTTGGCCTTGGCCAGGGTGGTGAAGCCGATGACCGCGTTCATGGGCGTGCGGATATCGTGGGACATATTGGACAGGAACGCGCTCTTGGCGCGGCTCGCGTTCTGCGCCGCGCGCACCGCCTCCTCCAGCGCGAGGTTGATCTTCTTGTCGCTGGTGCGGTCGGACAGGTCGAGGATGTACTTCTTCTCGCCCTGGATATCGCTGCAGAAGGCAATCACATGGAACCAGCGCACCTCGCCGGTGCTCTGGTGGGTGTACTCCCTGTCCCATTCCTTCTGCTCGCCGGGGCGGATGTCCGCCAGATGCTCCAGCACCAGGCCAGGCTCGTCGCCCTGCACGATCTGCTCAAGGACGTGGATATCCTCGCGCACCTGCTGCTCCGGGATGCCCAGCAGCTTCTCCGTGTTGGAGCTGACGTAGCCCACATGCAGATTCTTCGCGTCCACCATCAGGAACACGTCGTCCACGTTGGTGGACAGCTTGGAGAACAGCTCGTCGCGGGAGAGCAGCTCGTTGTCCTTCTGGCGCAGCTTCAGCCGGTTCTGCTGAATCACCAGCGCGAGCAGCATCACGCCCAGGCTGACGGCGATGCCCGCCACCACCATCATCGTGGTGGACTGCAGGCGGCTCATGCTGGCGTTGACCACGTCGGTGGGCACGACGCCCAGCACCATCCAGTTCTGGAAATTGGCGGACTCGTAGATCAGGTAATACGGCTCGCCGCCGATATCGAACACCACGGCTCCGGATCGGCCTGCGAGGAAGTCCGCCTGCACGGCCTCAGCCCGCTCCTCAGTCAGGAAGCTGGACTTTTCCAGCAGCGCAAAGAGATTGTGGGTATCCCGCAGCTCCGGGCTGGCGTTGTTGACCACCACGCGCCCGTCGGGCAGCACGGCGAAGGTGCTGGCCTGCCCGCCGAAGGCCGAAACCTTCAGCGCATCCACCAGATCGGAGTTGTTGAAGGTGATGGCAATGGCCTCATAGCGGAAGCCGCGGTAGACGCCCTCGGCGCAGGGCACGGCAAACACCATGATCTCCGGCTTGTCCGGCACGACGGAGTTGATCACCACCGGCTGATCGCGGAGGATCAGGTCGGCCAGCTTATCGCGCAGATCGAGATAGCCGCGCTGGCCATCCATCGCCATGTAATTGCCGTTTCGGGAGATGAAGAAGAAGTCGGTGAAATGGCTTTCCTCCTGGGCCATGCTCACATAGGCGGCCATCTCCTCGTCGGTCTGCACATGCTCCAGATAGGGGATCCACATCCGCATCCGGCTCCAGTTGACGGAGACGAGGTTGTACAGCGTCTGGTTGGCCTGATGGAAGATTTCAGTCAGGTGGGCGGTGCTCTCATCGTATATGGTCTGGGTGACAAAGTCGAAATAGGCGCTGCCTGCCAGGACCAGGCCCGCCATCATGGCGACGGTCACAAGCAGCGTAAGCACGCGCTTTTTCACAGGCTCGCCCTCCTTTCGACTGGGTTTCGTGTTGTCATTGCGCCTGCTGGATCGTCACATACGCCGTCGGCTCCAGGAACTGCCGCTTGCTTTGCAGCGCTTCGATGATGTATTCCTGGCTCGTGAAATCGTTGACGCGGTAGTCCGCCCGCTTGGCCTTCAGGTCATCGGGCATCGGGCAGCCGCAGAACAGCGGATGCTCGACATAGGTGTCCGCGCCGACGAGCATCACGGTATACGTTGCGCTGTCGTCCAGCGGCTTGCCGTCCACGGTGATGCTCTCCAGATGGAACCTGCCGCGCTCCGTCTCGGTGACGGTGTACGAAAGGCCGCTGGTGACGGGCATCTGGTTGCGGTGGCGGATGGGATTGCAGCCGTCCTCCTTGACGTTGACCAGCCATTCCATGATCCGGCGAACCTCCTCGCCGGTGTACTCGCCGCGGTAGATAGCGTTGCGGAAGGTCATGATCCACTTGACCTGCTGCACGGTGTAGTCCCCCTCATAGATGGAGGAGCTGGCCACGCTGGCATAGCCGATGGCGATCTGGTCGCCGCTCTCGGCGCGCAGGGTGTTCATCAGCGAGGAGGCGGCCTGGCTGCCGTGGACGCCAAAGTCGTTGGAATAGTGCGTCCTCTGGGTGAAGAGCACCTCCTGCGCCTCCGGGTTGACGTAGTTGGTGAGCTGGGCATTGAAATCGTCGTACGCGCCCTTTGCGTCATACTCGCCGCGCATCAGCTTGTGGCCCACGTCCTGCGAGATGCCAAAGATCTCCGTGGAGGCCAGGCGCATGTACAGGTGGTTGCTGTCAAGGCAGTCCTGCACGTACTCCAGGCACTTCGTCGGCGAGATCTTCACTTCCTTGTTATAGGACAGCACGGCGGTGCCGGCGGCGACGTGCTTCTGCCCCTCGTCGCTGAAGATGGCCAGGAGCACCTCCATCACGGCGCTGCGCTTGGCCTCGTCCTCCTCCACGCTCCTGGCGACCGCCAGCTGGCACATGGGATAGGTCAGCAGCCAGTTGTCCTCCGCGGTCTCGCCGAAGTAGGGCAGCACGACGCAGTTCATTTCGCCGTCCTTCGTCAGCTGGTCCGCGAGGGCCGCCGTGTTGCGGATCATCGCCGTCTTTCCCTCGCGGAACGGTTCGGTCACGACGGTGAACTGCAATTCCTCGTCGCCGGGCTGGAAGCGCACGTCCCTGAGGAACTGCTCGTACTTTTCAAATACCTTCGGCCAGACCACGTCGTCCAGGCCGACCTGATTGTCCTGCGTCTCGCTCTCGTAGGCCATGCGCCACTGGGTGCCCTCCAGGCTCATCAGCTCCGGGATGGCGCAGCCCTGCATGGTCTCCAGGCAGGTGTAGTCGTAGTACCAATCGCTCTGGAAGCCCTTAATGCCCAGCGCCTCGAAGGCGTCGATCGCCGCCAGGAACTCACCGTAATTGGTGGGCAGCGCGATGCCGTGCTGATCGAACAGATCCTTGTTCGCCACGATGGCGTCCACCTCGGCGCACATGGGCAGCCAGCGGATGGCGCCGCCGGTCTCGCGGTTGACCTCCAGATAGCTGGAATAGAAGGTGCCCGCCACCTCGGTCTTGCTCAGGTCCATCAGCTGATCGGCCAGCGGAGCGGCGTCGTTGAGCGAAAACCGGCGGCAGGTGATGATGTCCGGCATCGGCTCGCCCCGGGCCATCAGATCCTTATAATACTCCATGGTGTTGTAGCTCTGCACGAAGGTGAAGTCGATATGGGGGAACTTCTGCTCCAGCCAGGGGCTGAGCTCCTTGAACATGGAGCGATCCCACATGTACATGGAGATGGCGATCTTCTCGCTCTGGGCCGGTTGATCGTCGGTCTTCTTGCCGGTACATCCGGTCAGCAGTGCCGCAGCCACGATCAGGGCCAGCAGCAGGCACAGGGCTTTCTTCATTCGATTCTTCCTCCGTTTTTTGTGAATGTCCGCTGGCATCCGCCGGGCTGCCCAGGTAAAGACTTTGATATCGCCGCCGAGCATGCCGATCACAGCACACTATATCATTTTGATTATACAGGCTGCCGTCTTGTTTGGCAAGGGCTAATCCAAGGCTGCTGCATAGGAATTCAATGCTGCTGCATAAAATGATCCACTTTTCACGCCAATCCGTGCAGATACAGGCAACCCGGAGGAGCGCCGCCTGCAGGCGGTTCTCCCCCGGGTTGCTGTGTGCATGTGTCGATGCTCCGGACGGGATGCCGGTCTGTGCGCGCCTCCGCTCACAGCAGGCCCGCCGCCTGCAGCTGGCTGCGCAGGTTGGCCATGGCCCCCTCCAGCGACGCAGTGTCGATGGGCGAGAGCGACAGCAGCGTCTGCACGGTGCTGATGGCCGTGTTGATCTGGCGGCGCGTGTCATTGCTGATGGACGGCGAGGAGCCGACCAGCTGATACGCGGTCAGCGTGAGGCTGTACGCCTCGTCGACGAGCGACTCCAGCTCGGAGGGCTGCTGCGTGGCGGTGTAGGCGTCGTGCAGCGGGCAGATGTGGCTGTCGATGTCCTCCGTGCTTTGCAGCGTGGCGAACTCGCCCAGGTACTTGCGGATGGTGCTGCCGTAGCTGCCGATATAGTTGTAGAGCGGATGGCCGCGCGGGATGAGCACGATGCCGCGATCCCGCACGGAGCCGGCCGGGCAGTACTGCGTGGCCAGCAGGCCGGAATCCGTGCAGATGGAGACCTGCTTGTGCATGGAGCAATAGGACGTGGGCACGCTGCCCTCGTACCAGTAGTCGGTGATGGTCTTATAGCCGCTGACGTCGTTGTAGCAGGCGTCCGTCGCCAGCTGGCCGCTGACGCCGCAGGTGGTCACGCGCACGAGGCCGTAATCTGCCGGCGTTCCGTCGATGATCTCGCGGGAATCCAGCCCCTTGGCCTTGTGGATCTTCTCCATGAAGGACTGCCACAGCGGAGCCGCCGCATTGCCGCCGGTTGCCTTGGAGGTGAGCGCCTTGTAGTTGTCGTGGCCGATCCACACGGAGGCGGAGTACCAGCCCGTCATGCCGGCGAAGAA
>JBJEYK010000198.1:0-5269 GCA_051886775.1 Candidatus Ventricola sp.
CGGCCTCATCCGGCGTGGCGATGTACACGCTGCCGTCGTCCTCGATGTCGATCTTGACGCCGGTCTCGTCGATGATCTTGTTGATCATCTTGCCGCCCGGTCCGATGACCTCGCGGATCTTGTCCGGGTTGATCATGAAGTGGATGATCTTCGGAGCGTACGGGGAGAGGTGCTCGCGCGGCTGCGGCAGCGTCTCGAGCATCTTGCCCAGGATGAACAGGCGGCCGTCCAGTGCCTGGGAGAGCGCCTGGCGCAGGATCGCCTCGTCGATGCCCTTGATCTTGATGTCCATCTGGATGGCGGTGATACCGTTCATCGTGCCGGCGACCTTGAAGTCCATGTCGCCCAGGAAGTCCTCCAGGCCCTGGATATCGGTCAGCACGGCAACCTTGCCGCTGTCGACATCCTTGATCAGGCCCATCGCCACACCGGCAACCGGCGCCTTGATCGGCACGCCCGCGTCCATCAGCGCCAGCGTGGAGCCGCAGACGGAGGCCTGGGAGGTGGAGCCGTTGGAGGAAAGCACCTCGGACACGACGCGGATCGCGTACGGGAACTCGTCAACCGGCGGGATCACCGGCTCCAGCGCGCGCTTGGCCAGCGCGCCGTGGCCGATCTCGCGGCGGCCCGGGCTCTTGAGGCGGCCCGCCTCGCCGGTGGAATACGGCGGGAAGTTGTAGTTGTGCATATAGCGCTCGCTGGTCTCGGTGCCCAGGCCCTCGATGACCTGCGCCTCGCTGACGGGCGCCAGCGTCGCGATAGACATGACCTGCGTCTCGCCGCGCGTGAACACGCCGGTGCCGTGGGTGCGCGGCAACACGCCGGCCTCGCACCAGATCGGGCGGATCTGGGTCAGGCTGCGGCCGTCGGGGCGCACGCCCTGCTCGATGATCTTGCGGCGCATGACCTCCTTCTTGAGGTAATACAGCGCGTCGTCCACCTCGCCCAGGCGGCCCTCAAAGCGCTCGGCGTACTTCTCGTGCGCCTCGGTCTCCACGACCTTCTCACGGGCGCTGCGCTCGTGGCGGTCAAACGCCTCGAACGCCCACTCGATGCGGCCCAGGAAGTCCTCGCGAACGACCTCCTTGACGTCCGCGCCGGTCTCAAACACCGGGAACTCGCGCTTCTCCTTGCCGATCTCGGCAACGATTTCCTTCTGGAAGGCGACCAGCTTCTTGATCTCCTCGTGACCGGTCAGGATCGCGCGGAGCATATCCTCCTCGCTGATCTCCTTGGCGCCGGCCTCGACCATCAGCACGGCCTCGTCGGTGCCGGCGACGGTCAGGTTCAGCCTGGACACCGCGCGCTGCTCCACCGTGGGATTGATGACGACCTCGCCGTCCACCAGGCCGACGCTCACGCCGGCGATCGGGCCGGCCCACGGGATGTCGCTGACGGCCAGCGCCGCGGAGGCGCCGATCATCGCGGGGATATCCGGCGGCACGTCATGCTCGACGGACAGCACCGTCGCCACGACCTGCACGTCGTTGCGGATGCCCTTGTTGAACAGCGGGCGCAGCGGGCGGTCGATCAGGCGGGAGGTCAGCGTCGCCTTCTCGGACGGACGGCCCTCGCGCTTGATAAAGCCGCCGGGCAGCTTGCCCACGGCGTACATTTTCTCTTCAAAATCCACGCTCAGCGGGAAGAAATCCTGCCCCTCGCGCGGCTTCTCGGCAGCGGTCGCGTTGACCATGACCACCGTGTCGCCAAGGCGGACGATCACGGAGCCGTTCGCCTGGCCGCAGTACTTGCCAAACTCCAGAGACAGCTTGCGGCCCGCCAGCTCGGTGGTATAGACCTTTACCATTGGGAATCTCCTTTCGATTTTACCTACCTACCAACACACATCACTTGAGCGCGAACCCTCGCGCCCAAAAAAGCCGCCGCTTGGGTGACAATGTCTCCCAAACGACGGCCATCTGGGACAAAGCCCGTTTTGAACAAAGCCTGGAATATGCGATTACTTGCGCAGGCCCAGCTTCGCCACCAGAGTACGATAGCGCTCGATGTCCTCGCGCTTGAGGTACTCCAGCATGCTGCGGCGCTGGCCAACCATCAGCAGCAGGCCGCGATGGGAATGGTGATCCTTCGCATGATCCTTGAGGTGCGCATTGAGGTGATTGATGCGCGCGGTCAGCAGCGCAACCTGCACCTCGGGGGAACCGGTGTCGCCCTCGTGACGGGCATACTCCTTGATGATGGCTTCCTTCGTCGCCTTATCCATAGATAAAGACCTCCTGAATTTTTCTTGCCAATCGCCGCCGGCATAGTAGAGCGTTCGGAGAATCGCCAAACTGCGCCGACGGTTCAGACCAAATGGTATTGTAACACGGAAGCCCTGCTTTGTAAACAGCGCTTTCGCGCATTTTTTGCCTTTTTCCAAGGTTTTTTGGATTCATTTTCCGCAAAAGCGCTCGCTGAAATACGCCGCCGTCTGCTCGCGGTTGCGCATGACCTCCGTGCGCAGCGCCTCAAGGCTGTCAAACCTCCGCTCCTCGCGCAAGCGCCTGAAAAGCAGCAGCCGCATGTGGCAGCCGTAGAACTCCCCGCCCTGATAATCCAGCAGGTTGGCCTCGATGGTCGGTCTGCCGCCCGGCGCCGTGGGATGGCTGCCGATGTTCACCGCCGCGCGGTACCACGCGCCGCCAACGAAGGCCAGCGCCGCGTACACGCCGTTGGGCGGCAGCGCCTTGGCCGCAGGCCAGTGCAGGTTGGCCGTTGGGAAATCCAGCCGCCGGCCCAGCTGCTTGCCCCGCTCCACCACGCCGCACAGCGCATACGGGCTGCCCAGCAAGCGCGCGGCCTCCTCCATGTCGCCCTGCGCGATCACGCCGCGGATGCGCGTGGAGGACACAGGCGCATCGCCGATGCGCACCTCCGGCACGACATGCGTCTCAAAGCCGAGCTGCCCGCCCAGGCGGAGCATGTCCTCCGCCTTGCCCGCGCCCTTGCAGCCAAAGGTGTAGTTGAACCCAATGACGATGTGGCGCGCATGCAGTGCGTCGCACACCGTGCGCACGAAGGTCTCCGGCGGCTGCGCGGCATATTCGCGGTCAAACGGCCGCAGCACCGCCGCGTCGACGCCCATTTTCGCCAGCGCGCGGATCTTCTCGGAGCGCGTGTGCAGCTCCGGCGGCACGCGCTCGGGCGCAAAGGTCGCCATCGGGTGCGACGAAAAGGTGTACACCACGCTCGCCAAATCGTGCAGCGCAGCCAGCTCGTTCGCCTTGCGCATCAGCTGCGCGTGCCCCTCGTGCACGCCGTCGAACATGCCCAGGGCAACGACCGTCTCCCCGCCGCGCCATTGCCGCTCATGTGTCAGCAGAATCATGTTTCCTCTACTCCAAAAGCATTGCGTCAAATTTCATCTGGTCGCCCTGCAGCCTGCCGATGCCGGCGAACTGCCCGTTCAGATACAGACGCGCCGGCTTCCCCTCCGGCGCGCTGCCGCGAAGCTGCCGCCTTATGAGCACGTTGCCGTTGCGCACGAGGCGCTCCGCCTGCGGCGCGATATCGATGCGCGGCAGGTGGCCAAGCGGCCTGTCCATCGGCACGGCCAGGCTGGCCAGCTCGCCGCACGCGGCGATTTCCTCGATTGTGTGCGCATCGTCCAGGGTGAACATGCCCGTCTGCGTGCGCAGCAGCAGACCCATGTGCGCGCCGCAGCCCAGCGCCTGCCCGATATCATGGCAGAGCGTGCGGATGTATGTCCCCCGCCCGCAGCGGATGCGCAGCATAAAGCCGCCGTCCGGCAGCGCGTGCAGCAGCTCGATCGCGTAAACCTGTGTGGAGCGCGGCTCCAGCGCCACGTCGATCCCCTGGCGCGCCAGATCGCACAGCTTCTGCCCGTCGCGCTTGAGCGCGGAGTACATCGGCGGCACCTGCATGATCTCGCCGACAAACTGCGGCAGCACGGCCTCCAGCGCCACGCGGGAGACCCGTTCCCCCGTGCCGGAGACGATCCGCCCGTGCGCGTCCTGCGTGTCGGTGGCATAGCCCGGGCGCAGCTCGGCGACATAGGTCTTTTCCTTCTCCACCAGGTAGTCGAACAGCCGCGACGCCTTGCCCACCATCAGCGGCAGGACGCCCGCCGCCTCCGGGTCGAGCGTGCCGGCGTGGCCGACCTTTGTCCCCCGCGCAAGCTGGCGGCGCACGCGCACCACTACGTCGCTGGAGGTCATCCCCGGCGGCTTGAGCACGCAAAGAAACCCGTTCATCCGTTGCTCTCCTGGCTGTCCAGCTTGCGCGCCATCGCGTCAAGCATCAGGCGCACGGCCTCGTCAAGCGTCGTGTGCATCGTGCAGCCCGCCGCCTGCGCGTGGCCGCCGCCGCCAAACTGCTTGGCCAGATCGTTCACCGTGTCCGGCTCGACCGCGCGCAGCGACAGCTTGATGCCGTCCTCCCGCTCGGAGGCCAGCACCGCCATGCGCACGCCCTCGACCTCCAGCGCGCGGTTGACCAGGCCGTCCGCCTGGCCGACCGTGCAGCCGGTCGTCTCGAAGTCCTCGCGCGTCAGCTCGATCACGCCGACCCGACCGTCCAGCTCAAAGTGCAGCTTCTGATAGGCGATGCGCGTCAGGTTGACCTTCTCCATCGGCTGCGTGCGGTACATCAGTCTCGTGATGTAGGACACGTCGACGCCGATGCTCACCAGCCTGCCCGCGATCTCGAACGCCAGCGCGGACGTGTACGGGTACTGGAAGTGCCCCGTGTCCGTGGACATGCCCGTCATCAGGCAGGCGCCCATGTCGCGGGTCACCGTCACGCCCATGCCCGTGATCGCCTCATAGGCCAGCACGCAGCAGGCGCACTCGCCCGCCCGGATGTAATTCAGCTCGCCATAGCCCGGGTTGGTGGCGTGGTGGTCGATCACCAGGCGATGCGCCGCAGCGTCGAACACCGTCTCCGACCTGCCCAGCATGCTGTGGTCGCTCACGTCCACCGCGATGGCCGTGTCATACGGCCCTGCGGCCTGATCCGGCGTGATGAATGCGTCCGCCCCCGGCAGGAAGAGCAGGTTCTTGCCGATTTCTCCGTCACAGACCACATCGACAGCCTTGCCAAGCGACAAAAAGGCAAGGCGCAGCGCCAGCGTCGCGCCCACAGTGTCCCCATCCGGGGACACATGGGCGATCAGCGCCAACCGCTTCGCCTTGCCGGCCTGACAAAGCCAATCCTGAAGATTATTCATCATCAGACTGACTTCCCTCCGTTTTTCTCACCTGATTGATCAGGCTTGCGATATGCACGCCGTACTCAATCGTCGTAT
>JBJEYK010000199.1:0-23651 GCA_051886775.1 Candidatus Ventricola sp.
ACAAACGGGTCATCCACAATCGGGTTGCCCGCATCCGGGTCGTTCACGATGGGGTTACCGACAAACGGGTCATCCACAATCGGATTGCCCGCATCCGGGTCGTTCACGACGGGGTTGCCCGCATTCGGGTCGTCCGCCGACGGGTCGTCGCCCAGCATGTCGTTGTTCAGATCCGGCTCCAGAGAATCCTCGCTAAAGCCCGTCTCCGCGCCCTCGGGGGTGCGCTCGGCGTCCTCCTTGCGGATCTCCTCCAGCTTGTCGTCCGTGATTTCGATGATCATGTCGCCCACAAAGATGTAGTAGTGCTTGACGCCCTGCCCATCCTTCAGCGAATAGACGGCATACTCCGCCCCTTCATAGGTGTACGTGATGCCTACGCTGACATAGCCATTGTCAGCGGCGGTCCCGTCGTTCACGACAGAAGGCTCCACGTCCATGCGGACAGGAACCGGTGCGAGCACCATCGCGACCGACAGCAGTACGCTCATCCATGTTTTCGCTTTTTTGTACATCTCGACCCCTCCGTGCGCGATCTGCGCGTCCACTGGCAAACTCTGCTGTGTTGCCATACTACTTCTTATAGATTATAGCGCCTATTTGATCAGAACTCCAGTTTTGTGTTCACAAAATATTTGTGTTTTTTCCCTTTTCTGGTATTATTTTGGTGTACAAGGGTTTCCTTCGCTGTCAAAGTATGCTTTTTCACCCGCGTTTCCATCCTGATCCAGCGTGTACTGGCAGATGGCATAGCCCCAGGCGTTTACGCAGCAGGCCTGAGTTTCATCCAGGTACACCTCGCGGACGGTATCCTCCTCAATCAGGAAATCGATCCCCGCATAGCCCTGCGCGCCCATGCACAGCTTTCCCTTCTCGTCGTACAGCCGCTCGGACAGCAGCCTGCCCGCCTCGTCGTAGGTGCGCACGCGCTCGGCATAGCCGGCGAGGGTGCTCATCACCGGCGTGCCCTTGCGGTTGCAGGTGGTTCTTCGCACCTCGTTGCCCTGCGCGTCATAGGCCATCTGCAGGACGGAATACCCGCCCTCCACGAAGACGAACCGCCCCTCCGTATCGAAATACGCCTCCCGGGTGATCCTGCCCGCCTCGTCGTAGGTCTGTGTGATGCTGGCGTAGCCCTCGGGGATCATCACGCTTTTGCGCCTCAGATTGGTGTAGCTGCGTGTGATTTGGCGGCGGGCATCGTCGTATTGGATGGTGATCCTGGAAAAGCCGCCGCTGCCCTCGCTGGGATTGCCGTACACATCCAGGCATTCCTCCGTCACCACGCGGCCCTTGCGGTCATAGGCATAGCGCATGCCCGCGCAGCCGTACTCGGTCGTGCCCGGCGTGCCGTCCGCGTTCAGATACAGATAGGAAAGCAGATAGCCCTCCTCGCTGTAGGTGCGCTCGGCCTGCGCATAGCCGCCGATGCTCACCAGCCTGCCGCTTGCATCCTGGTATTGCTCGCTGACCGGCTTATCCCCCGCGCCATAGGCCGCGATCCACTGTGCGTAGCCGTCCGGGCCAACGCAGGGCGCGCCCTGCCCGTCCTCATAGGCGATGCGCGTCACGCGGCCGTTCCCGTCGTACTGGTAGGACAAGCGCGCATACAGCCCCTTCGGGCAGACCAGCTGCCCATCCGCGCCGTAGTAGGCCACGCTCAGCAGCCTGCCGGCCTCGTCATAGCCGCAGCGCCGCATGGCGTAGCCGCCGGCGATCATCATCACCGCGCCGTCGGCGTCGTAGAACGTGCGCGAAAGCTCCTTGCCCGCGTCGTTGTAGGTGAATTCCACCGCCGCATAGCCATGGCGGCTGATCACGCCGTGCATCTGGTCGTCGAAATAGCCCGTATAGGTCACGCGGCCCGCGCTGTCGTAGCGGCGGCGCAGCGCGTAATAGCCGTCCGCCAGGCGCAGCATTTTGCCGCTGCGGTCGTACACCGCCTGATACACCACGCGGCCCGCGCTGTCGTATTCCCGGCACAGGCGCGCGTATTTGCCCGGGCCATCGGTCAGCTCGCCGCTCTCATCCAGATAGGCCGTCTCGGTCACGTTCCCGGCCTGGTCATAGGCGAAGCGGCGGCCCGCGTAGCCCTCGCTCACGCGGAAGACCCTCTGCCCATCCGCGCCGGCAAACATCTCCTGCACCACGCGGCCCTGCGCGTCATATTCCCTGAAAAGGCACTGATCCTGGCAGGTGAGCGCGCCGTCCGCCCCGAAATACACCTGCATGGACACACGGCCCTGCGCGTCATACGAGAGCACCCTGCGCGCGTAGCCCCTGGCGATCTGCACGGGCGCGCCGGCCTCGTCCTCGTAGGCCTCCTCCAGGATTCTGCCCTGCTCGTCCAGCCTGCGCGTGAGCGCCGCGTAGCCGCCGCTGATCGTCACGCGGCTGCCCTCGCGGTCGCAGTAGATGAACTGCTGCACATTCTGCTCCGGATAGGCGTAGCGAAGGATCGCAAAGCCCTCCTCGCGGGTCACCGGCTTGCCCTTTTCGTCGAGATAGCCGATCTCTGCCACGCGGCCCTGCCCGTCATAGGCGGTCGTCATGCCGGCATAGCCGCCACGCTGCGCGGCGGGCTGCTCGTTTTCATCCAGATACAGCTGGCGGACGATGCGGCCCTGCTCGTCGCGCGTCAAAAGCCGCGCCGCATAGCCCGTGCTCAGGCGCATCAGGCAGTTCTGCGCGTCGAGGTAGCGCTCCAGGCAGGCGCCGTCCTCGCGGTACTCGCGCTCCAGCGCGAAATAGCCCTCCGCGCAGGCAGTCGGCTGTCCGGCCTCGTCGTAATAGCGCTCGCTGATCACGCGGCCCTGCGCGTCCTTTTTCCTGTCCAGAATGGCATAGCCCTCCTTGACCGTCACGGGCATGCCGTTTTCGTCCATATAGGTCTGGCGCACCGCGCCGCCAGGCAGCGTCTGGCTGCCAACGCGCGCGTAGCCGCGCCCGGCTGTGATGCTCTCGCCCAGCAGGTTCAGATACATCAGCGAGACCGAGCCGTCCTCCGCGTAGCGGCGGTGCACTGCGGCATAGCCCGTGCCGATCTCCACCGGCTGATCCTGGGTGTCGTAGTAGCGCTCCCACTCCAGCAGGCCCGTGTCGGTATAGCTGCGCCGGCGCAGCGAATACCCGGCATCGCGCATGACCCGGCTGCCCTGCGCGTCATAGCAGGCCTCCTCCAGGATGCGCCCCTCGTCGTCGTAGACGTAGCCGATCTTCGTCACGCCGTCCGCAGACACCGTGCTGTTCCCCTCCAGATCCAGATAGACGCTGCTGATCACCCGGCCCTGCCCGTCCAGCTCCTGCAGCTCCTGCGCATAGCCCGCCTGGAGCATGACCGGCTGAGCGTCGCCGTCCAGATAGGTGATGCGCGTCACGCCGTCCTCGTAGGCGGTGCGGATGCCGGCGTAGCCCTGGGGCAGCGTCACGCACTGCCCCTGCGCGTCCAGATACTGCACGAGAATCCTTCTGCCCTGCTCGTCTCTGCGCATGCGCATGCCGCTGTACCCCTGGCCCAGCACGACGGGATTGCCCTGCTCGTCGAGATACAGCTCCCAGTCCGTCTCGCTGCCGCCCGCGTAATACCGGGCAATGGCGGCATAGCCCGCGCTCAGCAGGGTCGTCTCGCCCTGCTCGTCGAGATAGGTGATCCGCTCGATGCGGCTGTGCGCGTCATAGGCGTATTCGATTCCCGCGTAGCCCGCCGGGCGCAGGGTCGGCTTGCCCGCGGCGTCCAGATAGGTCGCGCGCTTGACGCGCTGCACCTCGTCGTAGGTGTAGGCGACACCCGCATAGCCCGCCGTGCAGGCGATGCCCTGGCCGTCCGTGCCCTCATAGCTTTCGCTCTTCAGCGCGCCCGCTTCATTATATATGCGCCTGCGCACGGCATAGCCGTCGCTGCCCAGGACGAGGCTGTCCGTCTCATCGTAGAACGCCTCGCTGATCAGCCGCTGCATGCTGTCGTAGGTTCTGCGCACAGCGGCGTAGCCATCCTGCGAGCGCACGCTCTGGCCGAGCACGTCGTAATACCGCTCCTCGACGCACAGTCTGTTCTCGTCGTAGGCATAGTCCGCCCGGGCATAGCCCTCGTCGGCGGCGATATGCTCGCCCGCGCTGCCCAGATACGTCCGGGAGACGACGTTGCCCACCTCGTCATACGCCATCTCCATGCCGGCATAGCCTTCCTCGCCGATGACGCCGCTGCCCTGCGGATCGCAGCGGAGCGTACGGATGAGATTGCCCGCCTCGTCGTAGGCGTAGATCACCGTGGATACGCCGTCCGCGCCGGCGGCAGGCTCGCCCTCCGTCCCCAGGAAGGTCTCCTCCTCCAGCCAGCCCTCCTGCGAATAGCGCATGCTGCGCCCGGCATAGCCCGCCGCGGTGAGCGTCGGATGGCCGTTTTCGTCGGTATAGCGCTCCTCGCTCACGTTGCCGCCCGCGTCGTGCCGATAGTCCACGCCGGCATAGCCGTCCTGACAGGCCACCGGCTGGCCCTTCTCGTCCAGATAGCGGATGGACGCGACGTTGTCCGCGTAATAGGTGAAGGCGCGCATGGCGTAGCCCGCATCCAGCAGAATGGGATTCTCCTGCGTATCCAGGTAGATTTCCCGCGCGACGCGGCCCTCGTCGTCATACAGATAGCGCACAACACAATACCCGTCGCTGCTGATCACCCACTGGCGGACGCCCTTGACCTCGTAGGCATAGGCCTTGCGTTCGAGCATGCCGTCCCGGTCATAGGTGTAAATCACATGCGTGTAGCCGCCCTTCGCGGCGGTCGGACGGCCGTTCTGGTCGTAATAGGTCTCCTGCGTCAGCCTGCCCTGCGTGTCGTAGGTTCTGCGCACCTGGGCATAGCCCAGCTTCGGCACGATGACCAGCTTTCCCTCGGTGTTGTAGTACGACTCCTTGAGCACGTCGCCCAGCGAGGAATACGTCCTGTCCACGCGGTGATATCCCGCCGGGATGCACATCGGCTCATTCTCAGCGTTGTAATAGCGCTGGCTCTTGACATTGCCCCAGGCGTCGTACACCAGCATCAGCGAATAGTAGCCGCCGCGCTGCACGCACTGGTTGCCGTTTTCATCGTAGAAGAACCTTCGGATGGTATTGGCCTTGACGGCCTGATCCTTGCTCTGCGCGTAGCCGTTGCGGTGCTTCATCAGCAGGAAATTCTCGTTGTAATAGCTCGTGGTGCACAGCCCGCCCTCGGTGAAGACCTGCTCGTAGCCGGCGTAGCCGCGCCCCGCGTGGAAGACCAGATTGCCGTCGGCGTCGTAGAAGAATTCGCTGGTCATCTTCTTGCCGATTCGAAACGTTCGCTCCACATAGGCATAGCCCTCTTTGTAATTCATATACCGGCCATTCTGATCATAGTACGCCGTCTTGACAATATAGCCGTCCTCGTCGTAGGTGTACTCCAGACGGGCATACAATTCGCCCTCGACGCTGATATACGCGCCGTCCGTGCCGAAATGTTCCACCCTCTTGGTGTGCTTGCCGCTGTATGTGACCTTCTGCAGGTGGTAGCCGTCGTCGCCGAGGGCGGGGTTGCCGTCCCGGTCAAAATACGCCTTGGTCAGGATGCGGCCATAGCCGTCCCACGTCTGGCGGATCTGCGCATAGCCCATGGTGGTGTTGACCATCACGTCCTGATCGTCGTAATACGCCACATGGACGATGCGCGGCTTGTCGTTGTAGGTGTTCACCATCCGGCAGTAGCCCAGATCCTCCGCCACCACAGCCTGCCCGGCCTCGTCGCGGAAGGTCTGCGAGGCAATCTTGCCGTGGCGCGTATAGGTGGTCAGGATATTCAGGTTCTGCGAATTTTCCGCCAGCGTGAAGGCCGGGGACAGGCACAGGGCAAGCGCGCAGACAGCCAAAACACGCCCGGAAAAGCTCCTCATGGCACAATCTCCTTTCGATGCCGCCGGTCTGTTTGTCCGGCAGCCAAAGCCGACGCCTACCGCCGCGTCGAAAGCTCTTTTTACACATTCTCCCTGTTTTTCGTTACACCTTGTCAATCGTTCACAGATTTGATGTGTTTTTGCCCATTCGGGGGGCGCAATCGACATCTGGGTTCTTGTCCCGCCCGCTTGGTGTCATGATAATGTAATCACAGTTGTATGATGGTTTTTCCATACATCCGCGTGTGAACGTGAAAAAATGCGCCCGCGGATGCGAAGGGCCGAACGCAGCACCGCGCATCCGACTCTCCTGCCGGAACGCCAGAGGAAGGAATGACGAACATGCCCGCAGGATCCCCCACATTTGGCAGCCTCGTCAAGTCATACATGCTTGCCCATCATCTATCCTATCAGGATATTGCTGATACCCTCGGATACAAGAGCAAGACCTCTGTCTCGCGCATCATTCAGGACGAAACCAGCTACGAGCTGCGCGTCCAGTTTTTCAGGCGCTTTGCCGAATGCTATCCGATGAGCCGCGCGGAGCAGCAGCTGTTTCTGGACACGCTGGAGCTTTCGCGCTATTCCTCCCGCAGCCAGCAGTATTTTGCCGCCTATCAGGAGCTGCTGCGGGCCGGCTCTGCGGAAAAGCCGCTCGTCTCCATCTCCCCGGGGGACGCGCTCGCTGCGTTTCTGGAGCCGTTCAGCCAGGCCATCGAGCGCCATGCCGGGCAGGCCAGATCCATCGAGCTGTCCATCTTCGGCCTGCTGCCGGCCAAGCTGCTGGGCGGCCTGTTCGATCTGCTCCAGCCCTGCGGCTGCGCCTTCACCATCCGGCACTATCTGTTCGGCGCGCAGGACGGGCTGACCTCGCTGCAGGCCATCACGTCCTCATGGCCCCTGCTGTTTGATCCACACTACGAGCCGATGGTCTGCTCCGCCGGCGAGAGCAGCGCGCAGTTCAGCCGGCACATTCTGCTCCACTTTGATCTGCCGGACGGGGACGGCATGGAGGCCTTTTTCCTGCTGATGGACGACTCCAGGCCGCTGTATTGCGAATTGCCCGGCGGGGCGATCTCCTCGCTCTATCACGACTTCTTCTTCCGCGGGAAGGATGTGATCCGCCCGCTGAAGACCGATTATCCCGCGCAGCCGCCCTGCCCCCGGGTGCAGGCCTTTGTCCAGCTTCAGCAGGATATTGCAAGCGCGGAGGCGGGATGCGCGGTGTACGCGCTGCGCAAAAGCCCGACCATCGAGCTGATCCCGCCGGATATCTTCAGGAGCGCCCTCATCCTGCCGCCCGTCTTCAATCAGGACGCGCAAAGGTGCTACACCGAGCTGCTCCGCCTGCAAAAGAAGCGCCACACCGCCCTGCTGCGCAGTCGGAATCCCCTGCACTGCATCTTCTCCGCAGACGCCTTCCAGCACTTCGCGCAGACGGGCTGCCTGATCGACCATCCCGCCTTCCTGCGGCCCTTTTCGCCCAAGGAGCGATACGAGATCCTCAGCTTTGTGCTCACGCAGATGGAGAGCAATCCCTACTTCTCCTTCCTGCTTGCCGGGGATGCGCTCACCCCCTTCCTGAATACCTTCTGCGTCACCTGCTTTGCGCATCTTCAGCGCTCGTCCGCGCGCCTGTCCGGCGATTCGGACTGCCTGATGCTCCAGCCGATTGAAGGCGGCAGCGCCATCTTCCTGCGCGACAGCGAGTCCGCCGCCAGTTTTTCCCGCTTCTTCCTGGATCACATCTGCGCCAGGCATGTGCGCTCCGCCAGGGTCACCAGGAAGACCCTGCGCGCGCTGCTGGAATACCTGTCCTCCCGCCTCCCCTGACCGGGGCAGCACAAATCAGCCGGCTGCATGCCTTCCCGCGTGCAGCCGGCTTTGTATATCGCTCAATCATGGATCATTGAAAAGCTCTCCGTCCCGCAGGACGAACCCCGTGGTGTAGGGCACGGCATCGGACAGCACCGACGGAATCCATCGGCTGTAAATCGTGCCCTCCCCCAGGCGGATGAGAAGCTCGCAGCCCGGGTGCTGCCTGAGCATGTCGGCATAGCGGCTCAGGGTGCCATGGGCGCGATAGTCCGACAGCTTCCAGAAGAAATCCTCCGCCAGCTGCCGTTCCTGCGGGGTAATCTGCTGATCCCGCCGCAGCCTTTCCACGACGTCGCGGCAGCGCGCCTGCTCCAGCTGCTGCTGATAGGCGTCAAACGCGAGAAGATTCGCGTCGGCGATTTTCTGCTGCGCGGCCCAGCTGCCAACCGCGATGGGCTGCGGCTGATAGCGGTATTCCCCCTCGCCCTGCGCGTGCAGCGTGGCATAGCAGCACGGATAGGAGATGGTCTGATCGACGACCAGCTCGGTCAGTCCGTCCGCTGCCGTGACGCACCGCTTGTGCAGGTGCCCGCACAGGTAGAGCGGCACATCGTATGCCCGCAGCAGGCGGACGGCCTCGTCCCCGCCGGCAAACGGCGTGCTGTGCTGCGTCAGCAGCGGATAATGCCCGGCGGCAATCACCTGCCAGCCGCTTTCCCTGGCCTGAGCAAGCTGCGCCTGCATCCATTGCAGCGTCTTCTCCGTCAGCAGGGCCGTGTTCCGCTGCCCGGTATAGCCGTTGGTATCCAGCATCAGCAGCAGCCGATCCCCCAGCAGCACGGTGTAGCTCAGGGACGCCTCGTCCCGGCTGAGCGCCTGCCCGTAGCCAAAGTCCGCGTACAGCTCGGCAAACCGCGCCGTGTCCGCCTCGCCGATGTCGTGATTGCCGGGCAGCACATAGATGGCAAGCCCCTGCGCCTGCGCCGCGCGCAGCTTTTCCAAAAGCGCCTCATGCTGGGCGAGCTTGCCCTGATTGGTGATGTCCCCCAGCAGGAGCAGCACGTCCACGCCGCGGCCCACGGCATCCCACAGGAACGCGTCCACGATCTGCAGGTGATACGGCTCCAGCGGATTGACGTAAGCCTGGCTGAGGAACGCCGGGTTGACGTGCAGGTCGGTCGCGGCGGCGATCACCATGTCGGACGCGCCATGCTGCGCCGGCGCCGGGGCGCTGAGCAGCGCCAGCAAAAGGCACAGCAGCCCTGAAACGATCTTCTTCATGCGCGTCCCTCCGTTCTTGTCCGCGCCAGGCACGCAGCGTTGTCCACCGCATGCAGCAATCCGCGGGAAAGCATGAAGGGGCCGAAGCCCCCTCATATCAAACGATGTGATCCGTTCTCCAGCCGATGCAGGGATGCGACCTGCATCGAAAGCATGCGAAGCATGCTTTATCTGCTCGGCGTGAGCAGGCGGCGAATCTCGAAGCCCTTGGACAGGTTGCCGCTCAGGCGGAGCTGGCCGCTGAGGTAGAGCTTGTCCGTGGTCACGAAGCCGCGGGCCATGTCCAGCAGGTTGTCGAAGCTGCACTCGATGTAGGCCTCCGCGTCGGGCGCGGGGGTGGGCAGCACCTGCAATTCGCCGTTTTCAAAGCGGACGTGGAAGATGCCCGCGCCGCGGCCGATGATCTCGATCTGGACGACGCGGCGGTAGTCCTTGCGGATGGTGGCCGCGCGGCGCGCACGGATGATGCGGTGGTTTTCGATGTAGGCGTGGCGCAGCTGCTCGAACGCCTCCTCGAACGGGATCGGCTCGCCCGCGCCCGCGCCGCCGCAGATATCCTCGTACATGCGCTGATACTGCTGGGCGCTCTTGTCCCAGGAGAAGTCCTTGTTCATGCAGCGCTGGCGCAGCTTGTCGAACATCCGCGTGTCGCTGAAGTAGAGCTTGATCGCCTCGCGGATGGCCAGGTACAGATCCTTGGCCTGATAGTCGGAGAAGGCGAAGCCGTCGCCGATGCCGTCGAATTCCTTGTAGGCGCGCACGGAGTCCTTGAGACCGCCGGTCTCGTGGACGATGGGCACGGTGCCGTAGCGCATGGCCATCATCTGCGACAGGCCGCACGGCTCAAAGCGCGAGGGCATGAGGTACATGTCCGCGCCGGCGAAGACCTTGCTGGCCATCGGCTCGTTGTAATCGCTGGAGAAGCCCAGCTGGCCCGGCCAGTTCTCCCTGGCCCAGTTGAAGTAGTCGATGTACTTCTGGTCGCCCTGGCCAAAGACGATCAGCTGCACGCCCATATCCATCAGGCCAGGCAGGATTTCCTTGATCAGCTCGATACCCTTCTGCTCGACCAGCCGGGCGACGGAGGCCAGCAGCGGCCACTCCGGCTCCTGCGCCAGGCCGAAGATCGCCTGAATCTCGCGCTTGCACTTGGCCTTGCCGGCGAGGTTATTGGCGGTGAAGTGATAGGGGATCAGCGGGTCGCGCGTGGGATCGTAGTGATCCACGTCGATGCCGTTGAGGATGCCGTAGAGCTTGTTGTTGACCATGTCCACCACGCCCTGCAGGCCGTGGGCGTAGTAGGGATAGTGCAGCTCGCGCGCGTAGGTGGGCGAGACGGTGGACACGGCGTCGGCCATGAGCATCGCGCCCTTCATGAGGTTGATGTCGTGGCGGCCCTGGTACTCGTAGCCCAGGCCACCGTCATACCAGCCGGAGGGCAGGGCGAAGGTGGTCGTCAGCTCGCTGGCGCCGAACTGGCCCTGATAGGCGATGTTGTGGATGGTGTAGACGCTCTTGATCGGCTTGAGCTCGTCGCGCAGCACGGCGTCGTTCTTGAGGTAGATGATGCACAGCGCGGTCTCCCAGTCGTTGCAGTGCAGGATTTCGGGCATGTAGTCCAGCTGGCCGATCAGGTCGACGACCGCCTTGGAGAAGAACGCGAACCGCAGCGAATCGTCGCCATAGCCGTAGAGCCGCGGGCGGTGGAAGAAGTGCTCATGCTCCACAAACCAGACGGTCACGCCGCTGAGCTCGCCGCGGTGGAGCTTGTACTCGATGCGCCGGTCGCCCAGCTGGCAGACGCAGTCCCTGACATAGCGGATCTGATCGCCGTAGCCGTCCTGCGTCATCTTGTAATACGGGACGATGATCTCGATGTTGTCGCCCGCCTGGCGCAGTGCGGGCGGCAGGGAAAAGGCCACATCCGCCAGGCCGCCGGATTTGCTGAAGGGTGCGCATTCACTGGTGACAAACAGGATGTTCATGGAACGATATCTCCTTTCGCATTGGGGGATATTCGCCGCACGGCGGCCACTGACCCGCCGCATGCTGAGCACAGGACGGATGCAGGAGGAGAACCCCGCTTTTCAGACGTTACTGACAATATTCTAAAATCATTGCCGTAAAAAGTCAACGATTCTTCCCAAAAAAAGAATGCGCCGCGGCAGAAAAGTTGTCCGCCGCGGGGCTGAGGGCGCACTCTTTACAGCGCCGCCTTTTCCGGCTACAATGCAGGTATCACGTCCCGGCGCGGCACGCCCGCGGGGACACGGAGGGATGCACTGTGATGGAAAACGATATTCTGCTGTTCTTCACCTGCGCGTTTCTGGGCTGGCTGATGGAGGTCGCCTGCAAGCTGGTGCAGCTGCGCCGGTTCATCAACCGGGGCTTCCTCATCGGGCCGTACTGCCCGATCTATGGCTTTGGCGCGGTGCTCATCACCTCGCTGCTCAGCCGCTCGGCGGACAGCCCCGCCGCGGTGTTCGCCCTGGCGATGCTGGTGTCCGCCGTGCTGGAATACCTGACCAGCTACGCGATGGAGAAGCTCTTCCACGCGCGCTGGTGGGATTACAGCCACAAGCCCTTCAACCTCAATGGCCGCGTGTGCCTGGGGACGCTCGTGCCCTTCGGGCTGATGGGGCTTGCGATGGTGTACCTCGTGCAGCCGTTTCTATTCCGGCTGTACGACAGCCTGCCGGGCCGGGTGCGCACCGGGCTGTGCGCGCTGCTGTGCCTGCTGCTGCTGGCGGACACGGTGATCTCCACCACGGTGCTCGGCTGCATCCGCAGGACAGCCAACCTCACCGGCGGCGACGACACCGAGAGCATCACCCGCCTGGTGCACGAGCGCCTTTCCGAGCAGGGCGCGCTGGTGCGCCGCGCGCTGCGCGCCTTCCCCTATGTCCAGCTGTACAGCAGCGGCCTGCTTGCGCGCATGAAGGCGCAACGCCAGGCGCTGCGGGAGCAGGCCCGGGAAAGCAAGCAGCGCCTGCGCCGGGAGATCGACGAGCGCGAGCAGAGGCTGCGCAGCGAGCTGCGCGCGCTGCGGGAGCGGCGGCGCTGAGGGGTTATTCTGCTTTATCCTCGATCGCCCGCAGATAGCTCTGCTCCACGCGCTCGGCAAAGGCCTGCGTGCTGAAGGGCTGCGCATACTGCGGCGCGCGCCGCGCGATGTCGCGCCCCTCCTGCGAGAAGGCGCGCAGCAGGCCCGCAAGCAGCGCCTCGTCGGTGTCCGCGGTGAGGATGCCGCTTGTTCCGTCCTCCACCACGCCGCGCAGGCATTCGTCGTCCACCGCGCACAGGCACAGGCCGGAGGCCATCGCCTCGATGTAGGTCAGGCCCTGCGTCTCCGACCGGGACGCGCTGACAAACACGTCGCCCATCGCGTAATACTGGTCGATCCTCTCCCACGGCTTGGGGCCGGCGAAGGTGACAGCATCCGCGATGCCCAGCGCCCTTGCCTGCTCGGCGAGCGATTCGCGCATCGGCCCCTCGCCTACGATGACCAGCCGCACGTCCGGATGCGCCGCGTGCAGCTGCGGGAACACGCGCATCACCTGCGCAAGATTTTTTTCCTTGGCAATGCGCCCGATGTTGAGCAGCACGCGCTCGCCGCTGTGCACGCCGCACTCCTCGCGCACGCGCGCACGCTCCTTTTCGTCGTGATGCTCCGGGGCAAAGCGCGCGATGTCCATGCCGCTGGGGATGACATCCATCGGCGTACGCACGCCGTAGCGGCACAAAAGGTCCTCAGTCTTCCCCGTGGGCACGATGATGCGGTCCACCTTGTTGCACCACCACTGGGAGTACTTGCGGGTGATTTTGCGGGCGGCCTCGTCCGCCACGCCGTGGGTAATATAATAGGTATATTCCTCCCAGATCGTGTGGTAGGTGTGCACCAGCGCGCTGCCGTTGCTCCTGGCGACGTGGCGGCCAAAGTAGCCCATCACGAATTCGCTGTTGGTGTGCACGACGTCGAAATCCAGCCGGGTCGCCTCCCAGGAGGTGATCGGCGTGGGGAAGGCGAAGTTGCGATCCTTGAGCACGACAAAGGGCGCAGAGGCGATGTAGTGCACGCCCTCCTCCTTAAAGTCCTCCCAGCCCCTGCACTTGGGCGCAAAGACGTGTACCTCGTGCCCGCGGCGCGTCAGCTCGCGCTTGAGCGACAGGCAGGAGGTAGCCACGCCGTTGATCTCGGGGTAGTATGTATCGCTGAACAGGCCGATCTTCATGGCGGATTCTCCTTTGAAGCGATGATGGTCAAAGCCGGCAATTCTGGATGAATTCAGTATATCATAATTCGCTTTGACTTGCAAATCGCGCCGTTTTGTGATAGCATTTGTATGACTGTCCGGGGGAGAGTTGCATCTCTCCCCCTTTTTTGAAAGCGAGGGATGCGTTTTGCCCATCCTTAAGGAAATCACGGCCATCGCCTCCGTGGTCATGCCCATCGGAGAAACGTGGACGATCAACCGCTGCCGCTATCAGTCCGAGGACGGCGCGGCGGGCCGGCTGTGCATCGCCACGGGCATCCACGGCGACGAGCTGATGGGTCAGCTGATCGCATACGACGTGGCGCGCCGCATTCAGGCGCACCCGGAGCACCTGCATGGCACGGTGGACATCTACCCCATGCTCAACCCGCTCGGCCTGGACATCGGCGAGCGCATGGTGCCCTCCGCCACGCACCTGGACATGAACCGCGCCTTCCCCGGCAATCCCGACGGCACCGCGCTGGAGAGCCTGTGCGCTTCCCTGATGCAGGACATGCTGGGCGCGGATTTGGTGCTGGACATCCACGCCGGCACGCAGCAAAAGCGGGAGCTGGTTCAGGTGCGCATCGCCGCGGCGGAGCCGGATGCGCTCATCGACAGGGCGCGCACGCTCTGGCCGGAGCTGATCTGGGTCTATCCCGACAAGGCGGCGTACAGCGCCTCGCTCACCGGCGCGCTCTGCCGCGAGGGCACCCGCGCGCTGATCCTGGAGGCGGACGAGAACCGCCGGCGCCCGCAGCCCGCAGCCGACGCCGTGACCGATGGCATCTTCTGCACGCTGCACTCGATGGGCATCTGGTCGGGCGAGAGCATCGCCCCGCCGACGGCGGAGCAGCAGATTCCCGTCATCCGCACGCAGCGGGACGTGTGCCGCGTGG
Source organism: Candidatus Ventricola sp. (assembly GCA_051886775.1). Taxonomy (GTDB): domain Bacteria; phylum Bacillota; class Clostridia; order Christensenellales; family Aristaeellaceae; genus Ventricola. Next base: position 14,155 of record JBJEYK010000199.1, read on the forward strand.
CCTGCACGAGGCCGGGCATGTACGTCCCGCGCGAGCGCATCGGCACGCATGTGCAGGCGGGCGACACGCTGGGCGTGATCGTCGACGCGCTGCTCGGCGAGGCCGTCGAGGAAGTGAAGGCGCCCGAGGGCGGCCTGGTGTTCAGCCAGCGCTGCTATTCCGCCGTGTATCCGGGCACGATGATCGCCCGCCTGTGCAGGAGGGAGCAAGCATGAAGAAGGACGTGATCCTCACCCTGCCGTCGTATTTCCGCGACGATATGCACGTCATGGGCTATCGCTTCGGCAAGGGAGAGAAGACCTGCGCGGTGCTGGGCGCCCTGCGCGGCGACGAGGTGCAGCAGCTCTACGTCTGCGCGCAGCTGGTGGCCGCACTGCGCGAGGTCGAGCGCGACGGCGGCCTGATGCCGGGCATGAGCGTGATGGTCGTGCCCACGGCGGTCGGCCTGTCCATGAACGCGGGTACGCGCGTGTGGGCTCCGGAGAACATGGACCTCAACCGCCGCTTTCCCGGCAATCCCGACGGCTCGACGACCGAGCGCATGGCCAGCGCGCTGTTTGACCGGCTGAAGGCCTACAAGTACGGCGTGCAGCTGACCAGCTTCTATCAGCCCGGCTCCTTCGTGCCCCATGTGCGCATGATGCAGACCGGGCGGGAGAATCCCGGCCTGGCCTGCGAGTTTGGCCTGCCCTACGTCTATGTGCGCACGCCGCGCCTTTCCGACCAGGCGACGCTCAACTACTGCTGGCAGCTGGCCGGAACGCAGGCGTTCTCGCTCTACGCCGGCAAGACGCAGGAGGTGGACGAGGCCGCCGCAGACCAGACGCTGCGCGCCATCCTGCGCTTCCTCAACCGCCGCGGCGTGATCCGCAGCGAGACGAGCGGCGGCAGCGCCTCCAGCGTTGTCAGCAACGGCGACCTGCTCACCGTCTCCAACGAGTCGGCGGGCCTGCTGCGCCGGGTAAAGCACGCCGGCGCGCATGTGCGCCGCGGCGAGCAGATCGCCTTCATCCTCAATCCGCTGGACGGCTCCGTGCGCGAGGTGCTCAAGACGCCCGTGACCGGCATGCTCTTCTTCATCCAGGACGGCCCCTTCGTGCCCTCGCACAGCCCGGTCTTCCAGGTGCTGTCGACCTGATGATCCATAGGATATTGCTATGAAACACGCTTCGCGCACCGGCTTTGCGCGGACGATGCTGTCCATTGCCATCCCGGTGACGCTTCAGAATCTGCTCTTTTCCTCGCTGACCTTCATCGACACGCTGATGATCGGCACCCTGGGCGACACGCCGCTGGCCGCCGTGGGCATGGCGGGCAAGTGGACGTGGTTCCTGGGCATCGTGCTCTTTGGCTTTACCAGCGGGGCGTCGGTGTTCATCGCGCAGTTCTACGGCGCGAATGACGTGCCCGGCATCCGCCGAACCTACGGCCTGATGAGCATCGGCACGCTGGCCGCGGCGCTGGGCTTTATGCTGCCGGCGCTGCTGATCCCGGAGCGGATTGCCTCGCTGTTCACCCGCGACCCGGAGGCCATCCGGACGGCGTGCGTCTACCTGCGCATCGTCGCGCTGGCGTATCCGTTCCAGGCCATCCGCCGCGCCGGAGGCACGCTGCTGGAGAGCACGCAGCGGGTGGTCATCCCGTTTGTGTCGGCGGTCGTCTCCGTGGTGACCAACGTCGTGCTCAACGCGCTGCTGATCTTCGGCCTGTGCGGCTTCCCGGCGCTGGGCGTGGCCGGCGGCGCGATCGCCACGGTCTGCGCCTCGGCGGCGGACGCGCTGCTTTTGCATGTGCTGGGCCGCGTGCGCCCGACGCATCTGCGCATGCCGCTTGCCGACATGCTGCGCATTACCCCGGCCTTCGTGCGGGAGTATGCGCGCATCGCCGCGCCCGCCATGCTCAACGAGACGCTCTGGGCGCTGAGCTATCTGCTCTACTGCGCGATCTTCGGCCACATGAGCACGCAGGCCTACGCCGCGATCACGGTCGTCAAGGCCATTGAGGATCTCACCTGCGTGATGATCTTCGGACTTGGCTCCTCGTGCGCGGTGATGATCGGCAGCTACATTGGCCGCGGGGACTGTGATACCGCCCGCCGCTGCGCGGTGCGCCATCTTCAGCTGACAGCCGGGCTGTCCGTGCTGCTGGGCGCGGGGCTGATTCTCGCGCGCGGCGGACTGCTCTCGGCGTTTGACGTCTCCGCCGCCGTGCGCGCGGACGCCGCCGCCGTGCTGGTCATCTTCGGCCTGGAGCTGGCGCTGCACAACCTGCCGTACATGCTGGTGGTGGGCATCTTCCGCGCCGGCGGGGACACGCGCTTTGCCCTGCTGGTGGATTCCGCCTGCGCGTACCTGATCGGCATCCCGCTGACCGCGCTGGCCGGGCTGGCGCTGCGCCTGAGCGTGCCGGCGACGTATCTGGTCATGTACCTGGCGGAGGACGCGATCAAGGTGGTCATCTATGGCCGCCATTTCCTGTCGGGCCGGTGGATCCAGCCCGTGGTCAACGCAGAACAGGAGGACATATGAACACGAACAACGACGCCTCCAGGACTGCCTTTGAGGAAAAGGCTGCGCCCAGGCTCGGCGCTATCCGCGAGTTCGCGCACTATTACAAGCCGCACCTGGGCATGTTCCTGCTGGATCTGGCCTGCGCGTCGGTGATCTCGCTGGTGGACATCTTCTTTCCCGTGTTCACCCGGCGGGTGCTCTACGACTACATTCCCAACCATCTGATGCGCACCTTCATGCTGATGGCGCTGCTGATGCTGTGCCTGTTCCTGGTGCGCACGGCGGCGCAGTGGCTGGTCGCCTATCTGGGTCACCTGATGGGCGTGCGCATCGAGGCCGACATGCGCAGGGACATCTTTTCCCACATGCAGCAGCTCGGCTTCAGCTTCTACGACAGGAACCGCACCGGCCTGCTCATGTCCCGCGTGACCAACGATCTGTTCGAAATCACGGAGCTGGCGCACCACGGCCCGGAGGATCTGTTCATCTCGTTTGTGACGCTGACGGGCGCGTTCATCGTGCTCTGGCGCATCCAGCACACGCTGGCGCTGGTGCTGATGATCAGCGTGCCGCTGATCGTCGTGTTCGTCGCGATGCGCCGCAGCCGGATGATGAGCGTCTCCCGGGCGGTCAAGCAGCGCACGGCGGGCATCAACGCCGAGATCGAAAGCTCCATCTCCGGCATCCGCGTGGCCAAGGCCTTCGGCAACGAGCACGAGGAGATCGAGAAGTTCTCCGCCTGCACCGACCGGTTTGTGGAGGCCAAGAGCGGCTACTACCGCGTGATGGCCGACTTCCACTCCGGCACGGAACTGCTGATGAACCTGATGAGCCTGTCGGTCATCTGCGTGGGCTGCTACCTGATCATGCGCGAGCGCATGGACGTCGCCACGCTGGTCACCTTCAACATGTACGTCGCCAGCGTGCAAAGCCCCATCCGCAAGCTGACGCAGTTCACCGAGCAGTTCACCCAGGGCATGGCGGGCTTCCAGCGCTTCCGCGCGATCATGCACGAGCAGCCGGATATCGTGGACGCGCCGGATGCCCAGCCGCTTGGCGAGGTGAAGGGCGAGATCGAGTTTTGCGACGTGTCCTTCACCTACGACGAAAGCAAGGGCGCCGTGCTCGAGCACATCAACCTGCACATCCGCCCGGGCGAGATGCTGGCGCTGGTCGGCCCCAGCGGCGGCGGCAAGACGACGCTGTGCCAGCTGATCCCGCGGTTTTACGAGGTCACGCAGGGCTGCGTCATGCTGGACGGGCAGGATATCCGCCGTGTGAAGCTGTCCGACCTGCGCGGGAGCATCGGCATCGTGCAGCAGGACGTGTTCCTCTTCGCCGGGACGATCCTGGAAAACATCCGCTACGGCAAGCCCAGCGCGACGATGGACGAGGTCATCGCAGCCGCGAAGCAGGCGGAGATTCACGAGGACATCCTGCGCATGCCCGACGGCTACAACACCGTCGTCGGCGAGCGCGGCATCATGCTCTCCGGCGGGCAGAAGCAGCGCGTGTCCATCGCGCGCATCTTCCTGAAGAACCCGCGCGTGCTGATCCTGGACGAGGCGACCAGTGCGCTGGACACCGCCACCGAGCGCAAGATCCAGCACGCCTTCGACCGCCTGGCCAAGGGCCGCACCACGCTGGTGATCGCCCACCGGCTGTCCACCATCCGCAACGCCGACGAGATCGCCGTCATCGGCGAGCACGGCATCCTGGAGCAGGGCACGCACGCCCAGCTCATCGCCCAGGGCGGCATCTATGCCGAGCTGGCCGCCGGCGCGAGCCTGTGCGGGGAATGATTCTCCCAGACACATGAAAAGCCCAACAGCATATCACAGCCCTGCACCGGTAATTGCGGTGCAGGGCTGTGCGCTGTGCCTTACGGCTCACCCTTTCGAAGGCATAAACCTGCACACAGGGGGCTTGTCAAGCTGTTTGTCCCCCACCTTTTTCCCCGGATTCTTCATGCCGTTCGGCAGTCGGTTCCCACAAATCTGCATCAAGTTATCTGATGATCACGCGAATCATCCAAAGAAAATAATCCTGTATTGTAAAAATGATACGAATGTTCGGGAATCCGGCGAAAATTGGTCTGACGTCTTGATTTCACCTGGTGAATCGTGTATAATGATGACAAAAATGAGGGAGTGCGCGGCGCAGTCCGCACGCAGCCTTCAAATAAATATCAGGAGTGATTACCCATGGCTCGTGTTATTACCTTCGGTGAAATCATGCTCCGTCTGAAGAGCCCGGCGCTGGAGCGCTTCTTCCAGAGCCCGTCCCTCGAGGCCACCTTTGGCGGCGGCGAAGCCAACGTGGCTGTTTCCCTGGCGAACTACGGCATGGACGCTGCGTTCGTGACTGCCCTGCCGAACAACGCGATCGGCGAGGCCTGTGTCCGCGACGTCCGCACCTTCGGCGTGGACGTGTCCGATATCAAGATGGTCGATGGCCGCATGGGCATCTACTTCCTGGAGACCGGCTCCAACCAGCGCCCGTCCAAGGTCGTGTATGACCGCGCGGATTCCTGCATCGCCAAGGCTCCGATCGACCTGTTCGACTGGAAGAAGATCTTCGACGGCGCGACCTGGTTCCACATCTCCGGCATCAGCCCGGCGATCTCCGCCTCCGCTGCCGAGCTGTCCATCGCCGCCTGCAAGGCCGCGCACGAGATGGGCGTCACCGTCTCCTGCGACCTGAACTACCGCAAGAACCTGTGGAAGTACGGCAAGGAAGCCAAGGAGGTCATGAGCGAGCTGACCAAGTACGTCGACGTGGCGATCGCCAACGAGGAGGACTTCCAGAAGTCCCTGGGCATCACCGCCAAGAGCGACGTGGAGAGCGGCGAGCTGGATCGCGACGTGTACAAGGGCATCGCCCAGACCGCAATGGACCTCTACCCGAACCTCAAGACCGTCGCCATCACCCTGCGCGAGTCCAAGAGCGCGGACACCAACTACTGGGCTGCCTGCATCTACGACGGCAAGGAGTTCTACGTCTCCCGCAAGTACGCGATCACCGATATCGTGGACCGCGTCGGCGGCGGCGACTCCTTCTCCGGCGGCCTAATCTACGGCCTGAACAACTACAACACCCAGGCTGAGGCCCTGGAGTTCGCCGTGGCGGCCTCCTGCCTCAAGCACACCATCAGCGGCGACTTCAACCGCGTGACCGTCAAGGAGGTCGAGGCTCTGATGAAGGGCTCCGGCTCCGGCCGCGTCGAGCGCTGATTTGTACGATAAAAGGATGCGTGAGCATCCTTTTATCGTTTTGGATACGAAAGAACATCATTTGGAGTGTGCCCGTAGGGCGCGCGAGAAATGATGTTTTCTCGTTCTCCTACCGATGCAAGGATGCGTTAGCAGACTTGCATCGACAGCCCGCTGTGCGGGCTTTTTGCTGTTTTTGCAGCACACAGCAGGATTCCCGGGGGAAAGCGCGAATAGTGAATAGGTACGAATTTGCCTGTTTATGCCGCGGCGCGCCTTGCAGCGCGCATGGCGTCTGTTTATCCACACGCGTGTGGATAAATCCGGCGCAGCTTTCCCCCTTTTACACGGGTTATCCACAGGCCAAAACGCTGGCCGCTTTTGGGTTTTGGCCACTTATCCCCAGTTTCCACCGCACTACGGCTACTCCTGCTGATCCTATATACTGTAACAACTCCATGGAGGTGGATGATATGCGTTTTTCCTGCGACACCAACGACCTGAACGTCAGCCTGTCCATCGTCAGCCGCGCACTGGCGGCGCGCTCCCCCAAGCCGATTCTGGAGGGTATCCTCTTTGAAGCCTGCGATACCGGCCTGCGCCTGACCTGTACGGATCTGGCGCTGGGCATCGAGACGGTGATCCCGGCGACGTTCACCGAGGAGGGCCGCGCTGTGCTGCCCGGCAAGCTGCTGTGCGAGGTGGTACGCAAGCTGCCCGGCGGTGTGTGTGAGATCGCCATCAGCGACAGAATGCAGGCCACCATCCGCTGCGCCACCTTCCGCACCACCATCATGGGCTTTGACCCGGTCGAGTACCCCGAGCTGCCGCAGGTGACGGGCGAGGCCTTCAGCGTGCCGCAGAGTGTGCTGCGCGACATGATCGGGCGGACGATCTTCGCCATCGCGCTGGACGAGAGTCGCCCGATCCTCACCGGCTGCCTGATGGAGATCGAGCGCAGCGAGCTGCGCGTCGTCGCGCTGGACGGCTTCCGCCTGGCCCTGCGCCGCGAGACCATCGACGGCCCGGAGAAGCCCGTCTCCGCCGTGGTTGGCGGCAAGGTGCTCGGCGACATCGCCCGCATCCTCGCCGATACGGACGAGCCGGTCTCCCTGTGCTTCAGCCGCAGCCATGTGCAGATGGATCTGGGCGCGACGCATATTGTCGCCCGTCTGCTCGAGGGCGAGTTCATCCGCTATCGCCAGATCCTGCCGCAGGAATGGCAGACCCGCGTGACCGTCGGCCGCGCCGACCTGAGCAGCGCCATCGACCGCGCCAGCCTCATCGCCCGCGAGGGCAAGACCAATCTGGTCTGCTTCCGCATCGACGGCGAGACGCTGGACGTCACCTCCAACGCCGAGAACGGCGATATGGAGGAGAAGATTGCCGTCGCCACCGAGGGCAAGGACCTGACCATCGCCTTCAATGTCCGCTACATCACAGACGTCCTCAAGGCGCTGTCCGACGATGAGGTCGTCATGCGCTTCAATTCCAACGTCAGCCCGTGCGTGGTCTGCCCGACCGAGGGCGAGAGCTACCTGTATCTGGTGCTGCCGGTGCGCGTGTTCAACAGCTGAGCGCCGCCCGATGGAGGGACTATGCGCGTAACACAGCTGAGCCTGAGCCAGTTCCGCAACTATGAGCAGGCGCTCATCGAGCCGAGCGAAGGCGTCACCGTCTTCACCGGGCCGAACGCTCAGGGCAAGACCAATCTCCTGGAGGCGCTGCACCTGTGCTGCCTGGGCCGCAGCCACAGAACCCCGCGCGACGAGGAGCTCATCCGCTGGGGCGAGCCTGCCGCCCGCGTCCGGCTGCGCGCCGAGCGCAGCGACGGCACGCACGAGGTGACCATCCTGCTCAGCCGCAGCGCCAAGAAGAAAAAGACCGTGCGCATCGGCGCGCGCCAGGCCGAGCGCATCGGCGAGCTGTTCGGCCATGTGTGCGGCGTGCTGTTTTCGCCCGAGGATCTGACCATCGTCAAGAGCGGCCCCGCAGAGCGGCGCAGGTTCATCGACATGCAGCTCTCCCAGCTGCGGCCTGCGTACTTTTATGCGCTCCAGCGCGCCGCGCGCGTGCTCAATCAGCGCAACGCCCTGCTGCGCGAGATCGCAAAGAACGGCGCGCTGCTGCCCACGCTCGATGCCTGGGACGAGCAGCTCGCGCTCGTCGGCGCGGACATCGCCCGCAGCCGCCGCGAGGCCATCGCGCAGCTGAGCGAGGACGCCGCCGCGGCACATGCCTCGCTGACCGGAGGCCGGGAGACGCTGCGGCTGTGGTATATCTCCCAGACGGCGGAGAGCGGCGACATCGCCGGGGCGCTGCTGGGCCGCCTGCGCGCCGCCCGGCAGGAGGATCTGCGCCGGTGCACCACCTGCGTAGGCATCCACCGCGACGACATCGGCATCGCCATCAATGGCCGCGAGGCGCGCACCTTCGCCTCCCAGGGGCAGCAGCGCAGCGCGGTGCTCGCCCTCAAGCTGGCGCAGCTGGACATGGCCGCGCGTGAGACGGGCGAAGCGCCCATCCTCATGCTCGACGACGTGATGAGCGAGCTGGATCCCGAACGGCGGCGTCAGCTGATCGAGCGGATCGACCGCGTGCAGACGTTTGTGACCTGCACCGACCTGAGCGACCTGGCCGGCGCGAAGCAGGGCGCCGTCTACCATGTGGAAAACGGCACGCTGACGGCGTGAGGGGTTTCTTTTGGGGAATCCTCAAGAAATATCGCAATACAAGGAAAAATCGGACTTATCCAGAAGTTGTCCACACTTATCCACAAATTCTCAACAATTCTCCACACTTTTGTGGATAACCCTGTTGAAAACCCATGGATAAGCTGCCAGCAAGTGACATACCATCCTCCCTCCGGCAGGCGCATCCACCTCCCCAAAACCCGGCAGATACTGGATTTTCGGGCGATGCGCAGCGATGAAGTTTTCCACGGCCTTCCCCAAAAGTCCAAAAGTGGAAAACCCGGGCCGTGACGGCATGAGACGCGTGCTTTTCGTCTATTCTATGAAAAAGACACAAAAAAGCATGCGGACATGGAAAGAGGGCTTGCGTGATGAACGTCTTATATGAACAGGGGCTGGAGAGCGTCGCCGGGGAGCTGGCGCAGATGGGCTTTTCGATGCACCCGCTGCGCAGCGCGGTGCGCGCGGACGCCGTGCTCTATCTCACCGACGCGCACGCTGCGCTGCGCGCCAGCGCGGGCGGACATGGCGCGCCGCTTCTGTGCGTGCGCGCGATGAGCGCGGGCGAGATCGCCGGGGCTATCCGCCGGCGGAGCGTGCAGCCGCTGTTCTGATCAATCCGCCATTGGAAAGGAAACACGCATGGATCGCAACAAGAGGCGCGTCACCTACATGACCGGCGCGAACACGACGCTGGGCACCTACGGTGAGAGCAAGAAGAAAAAGAAGAAAAAGCGCTCCGGCAGCATGCGCATCCTGGCGCTGCTTTTCGCGCTGGCGCTGATGATTGCCATCTCGGTGGCCTACGCGCTGCGGGACACGGGCCGCGCCGATATCGGCAGGACGACGCGCATCGGCGCGACGCTCTCCCAGAACGTGACGCCCTTCGGCGACAGCGTGGTCTTCTACGACGGCACGACGCTGCACTGCGTCGGCGCGACCGGCGGCACACAGTGGAGCTATCAGATCGGCACGAACGCCGACTACGATGCCACGCAGGACCGCATCGTCGCCTGGTCCGGCAACGACCTGTACATCCTCAACAGCCGGGGCCGCCTGATCTACAACAACAAGATGTCCGA
>JBJEYK010000200.1:0-5247 GCA_051886775.1 Candidatus Ventricola sp.
GGCAACAAGATGCGAACCTTCCTGACGACGCTGGGCATCATCATCGGCGTGGCGGCGATCATCGCGCTGATGACCGTCGTGCAGGGCGCGACGGACACGATGAACGAGCAGTTTGACGCGATGGGCCTGGGCACGCTGCGCGTGTCCATCACGGGCACGGCGCTCAAGCGCGGGCTGACCGACGCAGAAATTTCCGAGCTGCTTGCCTGCGAGCATGTGGCCGGGGTGTCGCCGTCGCTGAGCAGCACGGTGACGGCCAAGCGCGGCGGGGCGTGGTCGGACGCCATCACGCTGTCGGGCAACGACAGCATGTATTTCCAGCACAATCCGGATCTGCTCATGCGCGGGCGCGCCATCAACGCCGTGGATGTCGCGCAGGAATCGCGCGTTTGCCTGGTGGACGGCGACGCGGCGAAGACGCTGTTCTTCGGCGAGGATCCGCTGGGCAGCACGCTGTACCTGGGCGGGCGCGAGTACACGGTCGTGGGCATGATCGACGAGGATGAGAACGCCAGCCTGTTCAAGCAGATTCTGCTGGGCGGCAAGACGGACGGCACGGTCTATGTGCCCTACACCGCGGCCAAGAAGCTGATGGGTACCTCGACCGTCTCGACGCTGGAGGTGTACGTCACCGACCCGGACGAGACGGATGCCGCCATCGAAGAGATGGAGAGTGTGTTCGACGGCATCTTTAACTACAAGGTCGACACCTACACCATCATCAACATGGAATCGATGACCGACGCCATGAACCTGATGACCTCGATGATGATGTCGCTGCTGGTGGGCATTGCGTCGATCGCGCTGGTGGTGGGCGGCATCGGCATCATGAACATGATGCTCGTCACCGTCACCGAGCGCACGACCGAGATCGGCCTGCGCAAGGCGTTGGGCGCGGAGCCGGGGCAGATTCAGATGCAGTTCCTGATCGAGGCGATCATCCTGTCGCTGCTGGGCGGCGTGATCGGCGTGATCGTGGGGCTGACGGTGTCCTTCGCCATCTGCGTGAACACGGACATCATCTTCTCGCTCAACACGTTTGCCATCGGCCTGGGCGTGAGCTTCTCCGCGGCGGTGGGCATCATCTTCGGCTGGGCGCCCGCACGCAAGGCCAGCAACCTCAACCCGATTGACGCGCTGCGCAGCGTGTGAGCGCGCGGCATACAGAAAGGAAGATCGACCATGAAAAAGACGATGGCGCTGCTGCTGACGCTGCTGCTGCTGCCGGTATGCGCGCTGGCGGGGGAGACGATCCGCATCGACGGCACGATCGAGGCCGGGCAGATTCGCACGATTGCCGCGCCGCACACAGGGCGCGTGGGCGATTTTGGTGTGCGCAGGGGCGACTGGCTCAGCGCGGGTGAAACGCTCTTCACCCTGAGCGCGACGCCGGTATATGCCGAGTTTGACGGGACGGTCACCGGCCTGTTCGCCGAGCCGGGCGACCACGCTGCGGCGGTGCAGGCCCGCTATGGCGCGCTGTGCTACATGGAGCGGGAGCGCCTGTATACGGTGGACTGCACCACCAGTGGTGCGGCCAGCGAAAACGAGAACCGCATCATCCATGTGGGCGAGTGCGTGTTCATCCGCTCCACGGCAAACAACGACCGCAGGGGCGAGGCGATGGTCATCGGCGTGGACGGCAGCCGCTACACGTTGGAGGTGACGCAGGAGAAGGATCTGCGCCTGAATGAGCAGGTGAAGGTCTACCGCGACGACGGCTACCGCAGCGCGGACTGCATCGGCTCGGGCCGGGTGCACCGCATCGAGCCGGAGGCCGTGACGGCGGAGGGCTATGTGCGCAGCGTTCATGTGCAGGACGGTCAGACGGTGCGGCGCGGCGACCTGCTTTTTGAGATCGTGCCGGACGCCCTGGCGGGCCTGCAGGGCTTTGACGGCTGCGTGAGCATGCCTGCGGACGGCGTGCTGCTGAGCATCGAATGCCAGAGCGGCCAGGAGGCGGCCAAGGACGCGACGCTGGCGACCTACTGCGAGCGAAGCGACCTGCGGCTTGTCTGCGCGGTGGACGAGGAGGATCTTTCGTACATCATGCCGGGCCAGCCTGTCACCGTGACGCTGGACGCGCTGCGCGACGAGCCGATCAAGGGCACGGTGCTCTCCATCGCGGGAGCCAGCGGCGAGGAGGACTCCAGCTTCGACGTGATCATTGCGCTGGAGGAAAACGAGAACGTGCGCGTGGGCATGAACGCGACGGCGGAGCTGTAATCCGCTGACATTCACAGAGCATAGAGCAAACCCGCTTCTGCCGCAGGCTGCATAGGCCGCGGCAGAAGCGGGTTTCACTGTGTATTCCAGTTCTGTGTCCTGTGCTGAGGCGCTCAGCGGCGGGCGTTGTCCGGGCCGTCGGCGCTGAGCACGGAGCGGACGGTTTCCTCCAGGATATCCATGTCGACAGGCTTGGCCACATGGGCGTTCATGCCGGCCTTCAGGGCGTCCCGGATGTCCTCGGTGAAGGCGTTGGCCGTCATGGCGATGATCGGAATGGAGCGCGCCTGCGGGTGGCCGCTCTGCCGGATGGCGCCGGTCGCCTCGTAGCCGTTCATGACCGGCATCTGTACATCCATCAGGATCAGGTCGTAGGCACCCGGCGCGGAACGCCTGAAGGCGGCGACGGCCAGCTCGCCGTTTTCGCAGACGTCGAAGGTCGCGCCCGCCAGGTCGAGCAGGGCGGTGAGGATTTCCGCGTTCAGCTCGTTGTCCTCGGCGACCAGAATGCGCTTTCCGCTCAGCACGCTGGATGCGTGCGCGTCCTCGCCGTGATCCGGCGTCTCCGCCGCGGAGGGCGAGGCGCTCTGCGCCTGGCTGATCTGGAACGGGATATCCACGGTGAAGGTGGAGCCTGCGCCCTTCCGGCTTTCCACCCGGATGGTGCCGCCCATCAGATCCACCAGGTTTTTGGTGATGGCCATGCCCAGGCCTGTGCCCTGGATCTTGCTGGTGCGGCTGTCCTCCTCGCGGCTGAAGGAGTCGAAAATGTGCTGCCGGAAGGCCTCGCTCATGCCATAGCCGTTGTCGGAGACGACGATCTCATAGTGCGCCGTGCTGCCGGACAGGGAGCGCTCTGACACCTTAAAGCGCACATGGCCTTTGTCCGGCGTGTACTTCACGGCATTGGACAGGAGGTTGATGCAGATCTGATTGAGCCGCACCTTGTCCACCACGATGGCGTCGTGCACCACCCCGCGCACGTCGACGTCGAACGTATGCCCCTTGGCGATCATCTGGGGGCGGATGATGGTGTCGACCTCCTCCGCGATGCTGGTAATTGACGCCTCCGACAGGTTCAGCGTGGTCTTGCCGCTCTCGATCCGGCTCATGTCCAGCACATCGTTGATCAGGCCCAGCAGGTGCTGGCTGGAGGCCGAGATCTTTTTCGCATATTCCAGCACCTTGTCCGGATGGCCGGCATCCTTGCTCAGCAGGGCGGAAAAGCCGACGATGGCGTTCATCGGCGTGCGGATGTCGTGGGACATGTTGCTCAGGAATGCGCTCTTGGAGCTGTTGGCCGCCTCCGCGATCTTGAACGCCTCCTCGGCTGCCTGCCTGGCGGCTTCAGCCTCCTGGCGGGCCACCTCGAGCTTGGCGCTGTTGGCCTGCTCCTGCTGGTAGAGCTGCTCCTGCTGGATCATCTTCATGATGATGGCGAGGATGACGATGAAGATCGCCACGAGGCCGAAGCCGGCGTACACGAGCGTGTTGATCACTGAATCGACCAGGAGCTGTGTGTTGGTCGCCACATACTGCGCGGGAATCACCAGCAGCAGCACCCAGTCGGTGTCCCTCATCCGGTGGAGGCACAGATAGTATTCCGTGCCGTCCAGCGAGGCGTTGGCGATGGAATTGCCGGTTGCCGACAGCGCGCTCATCAGGGACGCGTAGCTGTTGCCGTGCGTATAGGTCATGTCCGCCAGGATGCTGTATATGTTCCTGCCGACAAACACGCGGTTGCTGTATTCCGAGCTTGTCGAGTAGAGCTTGGTGCCGGTGCTGTTCATCACATACGCCGTGCTCTGGCCGCTGAACGCGTCCGTGTGGTAGCAGTCGATCAGGACCGACAGATCCTGCAGGTATCCGCAGTACAGGATGGGCGTGTCCTGAACGAGGATGGGCTCCGCCAGCTTGTAGATGAACAGGATATCCGTGGTGTTGGTGCCGAAGACGTTGGTGACGCTGCTGACGCGGTCCGTGCAGTCCGCCAGCGCCTCAATGTTGTAGATAACGCCCTTCTTGCCGGCGGAGGAATAGTAGCGGCCGCTGCTGTCGATGACAATCGGCGTGATGGGGCTTGCGCCCGCCTGGTAGATGCTCTGGAGCGTCTTCAGATAGGTCGTCAGCTGATCCATGGTCTGCGGGGGATCGCAGATCATCCAGTCCCGGATGAACTGAGCGGTTTCCCACTCGTGACGCATGAGCATGTCCATGCTGGAGTACAGCTCCTGCGTCACCTCGGACATCTGGTTGAGCTGCTCCTGATAGATCAGCTCGTCGAGATAGCTGTTGTAGGAGCGGAAGGCGAACAATACGCCGATGCCCATGACGACCATCGCCAGAATCGGGGGCAGTATTCGCTTTTTGGGTGTGTTCGTCTTGCTCATCACATGCTTCGCCCCCATGCGCGTTGATTATGGGTTACAGCTGCCAGACAATTCCGGCGGGGGTGAGGGTATCCACGCCCTCGAGATAGTCCTCCATGGCTGTCAGACCAACGATGCCGGTGTCCGTCTGGGGGCACTGTGCGGCGACCTCGTCCGTGATGCCCGCAAGATACACCGTGTATTCCTGATCGTCATGCAGCTGCAGACCATCCGGGGCGACCAGCACATAGGGATAAGCGTTGCCATCGCCATTGGCGTCATAGCCGGCCTGGGCCAGCACCGTGATCTGCGCGCCGGTCATCCGGCTGGTCTTGATGGTGCCATACCAGCCTGTGGGCAGCCAGCAGACGATGTCCATCTCGGTCATCTCCAGCGGCATCATGGGCCCGCCGATGCCGCTGGCGTTCTCCTTCTCGGCCCGGACGCCTTGCTTCCACTCGTTCAGGGAGATCAGCGCCACATCCGCGCCCACCCTTTCGCAGAACACCATGCCGGTCAGCCGGGCGAGATCCTCCACCGACAGCGTTTCCGCGACGGTGGCGTACACATGGGCGCCGGCGGCAAGGCTCTGCGCCTGGCACGCGTCCATGGTCGTCATCACGTCCATCGCGGTGCAGCTGCCGCGCAGATA
>JBJEYK010000201.1:0-5244 GCA_051886775.1 Candidatus Ventricola sp.
CGATCTATCCCCAAGGAGCAGTTCTCCTCCAAGACATACGACTTTGTCGCCCTGGGCGATCGCGATACGTTTGTGGACACCTGCCGTCAGCTGGTGGCCCGCAAAAAGGGTGTCTCGCCCGAGGCTATCTCTGAGCTGGATCTGGGCTTTGAGCTGATTTATCTGCCCGACCCGGCCACGCCGTGGCTGGTGAGCATGCTGCCGTATCTGATCATGACGGCGGTGCTGATGATCTTCTGGATGATGCTCATGCGCCAGCAGGGCGGCGGCGGAAAGATGATGAACTTCGGCCACAGCACAGCCCGCGTCTTCGAGCCGGACGGCAATCGCGTGACCTTTGCCGACGTGGCCGGCGCGGTCGAGGAAAAGGAAGAGATGCAGGAGCTGGTGGAGTTCCTCAAGAACCCGCGCCGCTTCACCAAGGTCGGCGCGCGCATCCCCAAGGGCGTGCTGCTCGTCGGCCCTCCCGGCACCGGCAAGACGCTGCTGGCCAAGGCCGTGGCGGGCGAGGCGGGCGTGCCGTTCATGTCCATCTCCGGCTCGGATTTCGTGGAGATGTTCGTGGGCGTGGGCGCCAGCCGCGTGCGCGACCTGTTTGACCAGGCGAAGAAGCACGCCCCGTGCATCGTGTTTATCGACGAGATCGACGCCGTGGGCAGGCGCAGGGGCGCGGGCATGGGCGGCGGCCACGACGAGCGCGAGCAGACGCTCAACCAGTTGCTGGTGGAGATGGACGGCTTTGCCGTCAACGAGGGCGTGATCGTCCTGGCGGCGACCAACCGCAAGGACATTCTCGACCCGGCGCTGCTGCGTCCGGGCCGGTTTGACCGCCAGATTACCGTGAGCTACCCCGACGTGCGCGGCCGCGAGGCGATTCTGCGCGTGCACGCTAAGGAAAAGCCGCTGGCCGACGACGTCGACCTGGCCAGCATCGCCAAGCGCACGCCGTATTTTGCCGGCGCGGATCTGGAGAACATCATGAACGAGGCGGCCATCCTCTGCGCCCGCGAGGGCAAGGAGAGAATCACCGCCCGCCACCTGAACGACGCGATCGAACGCGTGCAGATGGGCCCCGAAAAGAAGAGCCACGTCGTCACCGACGCGGACAAGCGTCTGGTGGCCTGCCACGAGGCCGGCCACGCGATCGTGGGCGAGCTGCTGGAGGGCTGCGACAGCGTGCATCTGGTCACGATCATGCCGCGCGGCTCCAGCGGCGGCCACACGCTGCTGCTGCCCGAGCAGGAGAGCGACTTCACCACCCGCACGCAGCTGCTGGACTTTGTGGCCATGGCGCTGGGCGGCTATGCCGCCGAGAGCCTGGTGATGGGCGAAATGTCCACCGGCGCGAGCAGCGATTTGCAGCGTGCGACGGATATCTGCCGCCGCATGGTGATGCAGTATGGCATGAGCGACGACATGGGGCCGATTTACCTGGGCGGCGATCACGACGAGGTCTTCCTCGCGCGCGACTACGGCCAGCAGAGCCGGACGTATTCCGAGGATGTGGCTGCGCGCATCGACCGCGAGGTGCAGCAGAAGATGAACGACGCCCTGGAGCGCGCCAAGCGAATCCTCAGCGAGCATCGCGAGCAGCTCGACGGCCTGAGCGCGCTGCTGATGGAGAAGGAAACCATCGACCGCAAGGAATTCGAAGCGTTCATGCGGGGCGACACGCTGCCAGCGCCGCAGGAGGCCGCGTCTGCGGAGCCGGGCGCCTGATCAGCGATATACGCTTTACGCCGCGTCGGCAGATGGCGCGGCGTCCGTTTCGTATCATGCGGGATTGTCCGCAATCAGACAGGAGGGCTGCGGATGAAGGCGGATCTGCACCTGCACACCACCGCGTCGGACGGTACGCTGTCCCCGGAGACGCTGGCGGCGCGCGCGGCGGAGGCGGGCTTTGACGTCATCGCCGTCAGCGATCACGACAGCGTCGACGGGATTCCCGCCGCGCGCGAGGCGGCGCGGGGGCTTGGCCTTCGAGTGCTGACCGGCGTGGAGCTGAGCTGCGGAGCGCAGGGCGAAATCCATGTGCTGGGCTACGGCTTTGATCCGCACAACCGCGCGCTGACCGACTTCTTTGCGCTGCGGGTTGCCCAGCGGCAGACGCGCGCGGAGCGCATGGTGCAGCGGCTGACGCAGATCGGCAAGCCCGTGTCGCTCGAGCGCGTGCGGGCGCTGGCGGGCGGCGTCGTGGCCAGGCCGCATGTCGCGCAGGCGCTGGTGGAGGCCGGGCACGCCGCAAGCGTGCAGGACGCGTTCGAGCGCTATCTGAAGCCGGGCAAGCCGGGCTTCGTGCCCAAGGATGTGGTGCGCGTGGCCGAGGCCGTGCAGATGATCCACGCGGCGGGCGGCGTGAGCGTGCTGGCGCACCCGATGGAGCTGGGCAAGGGCGAAATGGCGCTGGAGGCGCTGGTGCACGAGTGGCATGGACAGGGGCTGGACGGCCTGGAGGTCTATCACCCCAGCGCTGCAAACAACCACGCGGCCTTCCTGCATCGCCTGGCGCTGCGCGAGGGGCTGCTGGTCACCGGCGGCAGCGACTACCACGGGCCTTCGATCCGGCACGGATCGCTGGGGCAGGGGCTGGAGCGCTGGACGACGGTGGAGGGCGACCTGCGCTCGCTGCTGGACGCCATCGAGAGAACTGCGTGAAATGAGGTACAGCGATGCCGACGATGACGCGCGCGGGCTATACGCCGCCCCAGAGGGCGCCGGAAAAGAAGCCGTCCGCGCCCCCGAAAAAGAGAAAAAAGAAGGCCAGACGCCGCGCGATGAGCGCCGCGGCCTGGGTGTCCGTGGCCGTCTTTGCGCTGGCCGTGCTGGTGGGCGGGGCGACGCTGTGGTTGTACTCCGTCACGCAGCCGTACGCGGACGCCTTCCTGCCCGGCACGATGCTGGGCGGCTATCCGCTGGCAGGGCTGGGGCACGAGGACGCCAGTCGCCTGCTCGGCAGGATGGCCGGGGAGACTGCCGATAGCTGGCAGATCGAGCTGGCCTGGCAGGGCACGATCTACCGCCTGACGGCGCAGGATGCGGGCCTCTCCATCGACGAGGAGGCGACGCTGGAGCCGCTGTGGGCGGCGGGGCGCGAGGGCGGCATGCTCGCCCGGCTGGCCGCGATGCGCACGCTTTCGCAGGAGCCGCTCATCGTCTGGCCGGTGGTCACCTGCGATCAGGAGGCGATTGATGCCTGGCTTTCCTCAGTCAGCGACGAAATCGAATGCGACCCGGTGGACGCGACGGTGACCTTCGTGCCGGGCAGCGCGATACCGTTCCGGTTTACCGACGAGCAAACCGGTCTTTGCCTGGACATGGAGCCGATCCGCGCACAGATTGCCCGGGCCATCCAGCGGTTGGAGCCGCTTTCCGTCGAGCTGTCGCCGCAGGAGCTTCAGCCGAACGCGTACCGCGCCGTGCTGGAAAACAGTATTTCGCTGCGCAGCCGCGTGACGCTGACGCTGGACGCGCAGGAGGGCAGCGTGCACAACGCCCGGCAGGCGGCCGCTATGCTGGACGGGCTGGCGGTCGGCGCGGGGGAGACGCTCTCGTTCAACGACATCGTGGGCCGGCGCACACAGGAGAGCGGCTATGTCGCTGCACCGGAGCCGGCCTACGGCGCGAACGAGTCCGGCGTGGGCGGCGGCGTGTGCCAGGTGTCCACGGCGCTGTATCAGGCGGCGCTGCTGGGGGATATCGAGGTGGCACAGCGCAGCCCAGCCGCACGCCCGGTAGGCTTCTGCGGGATGGGCCAGGAGGCTGTCGTCTCCGATCAGGGGCTGGATCTGGTGCTGCGCAACCCGACGGACACGCCGCTGTTTGTGATGACGCGCGTGTACGAGGATGAAGGCGGCACGATGCTGGAGCTGTCGCTCATCGGCGAGCCGCTTGATCAGCGCTATGCCCTCGAAAGCCAAAGCCGTCAGACGGGCACGATTGAGGAGCCTGTCTACGTCCGGGATCGCGACGGACAGTACGCGACCTACATCGACGAGCGCGTGCCCGTCTCCGACGCTCAGCCCGGCTACGCCGCCACGGTCGAGCGCGTCACGCTGGACGCAGACGGCGCGGAGCTTGCGCGTGAGACGATTTCCGAGGATACCTACGATGCGACAGCGCCGGTGATCTACGTCGGCGTGAACCCAAGAGAACAGTGAATCAGGAGGACAAGCACCATGGAAAAGACCTGCTTCAAGACCAGCCGCGGCCCCGCTGCCGTCGGCCCGTACTGCACCGCCACGCTTTGCGGCGGGTTTGCGTTCCTCTCCGGCATGATCGGCATCGATCCCGCTGTGCAAAAGCCTGTGGAGGGCGGCACGCTGGCACAGGCCAGACAGGCCTTTGACAACATCGCGACCGTGCTGGACGAGCTGGGGCTGACCACCGCCGACGTGCTCAAGACCACCGTGTACCTGACAGACATTGGCGAGTTTGCCGAGGTGAACAAGCTCTACGCCGAGTACTTCGCTCCGGACTATCCGGCGCGCACCTGCGTGGAGGTTTCCCGCCTGCCGATGGGCCTTTCCATCGAGGTGGAGTGCATCGCCCGGGCAAAGCACTGAACATCGGACAAGCGGAGGGAGAGAAGAACATGAGAGAGGGCCGGATATCGCCGCAGGACGTTCGCTATCTCAAGCTGCTGCGCAAGGAGTACCGCACCATTCAGGAGGCGTCTGCGGAGGTGGCGCATCTGCGCGCCGTGCTGCGCCTGCCCAAGGGCACGGAGCATTTCCTCTCGGATCTGCACGGCGAGCACGCGGCGTTCCTGCATATCCTGCACAACGCCAGCGGCGTCATCAAGCAGAAGATCAACGACCTGTATGGCAACATCCTCTCCACGCACGAGCGGGATATGCTCGCCACGCTGGTGTACTATCCGGACGAAAAGCTGGCGCTGCTCAAAAAGCAGGGCATCGTGAGCGCCGAATGGTACCGGCTGACGATCTACCGGCTGGTGGAGCTGTGCCGCAAGTGCTCGGTCAAGTACACGCGCAAGCGCGTGCGCGACGCGATGCCCCGCGAGATGGGCGCGCTGATCGAGGAGCTGCTGCTCTCCGACGGCACGCCGGACAAGGACGGCTACTATGCCGAGGTGATGGCCTCCATCCTGGAGACCGGTCAGGCGGACGCGATGATCATCGCGCTCAGCGGTCTGGCGCAGACGCTGGCCATCGACCGCCTGCACATCATCGGCGACATCTTCGACCGCGGCCCGCGCGCCGACCTGATCATGGACGCGCTGGA
>JBJEYK010000202.1:0-5236 GCA_051886775.1 Candidatus Ventricola sp.
GCTAACTAAGAAATGCGATGGTTTCGGTGAATGTCCAGCTTCCTTACCTATGAGGGGCCGAAGGATTCCTAAGGGCGATCGGAAAGCCCTTAGGCGGGGTTTGGGGCAGCGCCCCAAGTATGCAGGCATCATTCTTCAGGGGAACGCGCTCCGCTGGGGCCAGAGGGATGAGGGGGGATTTCGATTAGCGCGCGGAATAGTCGCACACAGGTGTGCTCCTTTCCGCTTGCAACGCTCCGCCTGCCTGCTTCCGCCACCGGCGGCGGCAGGCTCCGGTTCTCCCTACATCCCTCTGGACTCCCATACCCCCTTGAAACGACCAGGGTTGCGACCCTGGACCCGGAGATGGAAGATGCTGTGCATATAGGAATGACAGATGCTGTTCATCGCTGTTTGAAAACTGCTTAGTAAGTAATAGCCCCCTTTTTCTGCCCTGATTCATTGCAGCTCATCGCCCCATCAGATTATTTGTCCGGATGAACACCATTTTCAGGAGGACGCCATGGATACAGCAGACCGCATCGAAATCGCCTACGAGGGCAACACCGCGGATCATCTGGATTTGGCGCATGGCATTATGGCGCACAGAAAATCTCTCCGAAAGGGAAAGAAGTGGAAGGATCTGCGGTTTTCCGCCATCGTGCGTCGCACCTTTGTGCGCGCGGGCGTGTTTGCCGCGCTGACCAGCCTGCTGGCGCTGATGATGTGCTTCAATGTCGCCGCTGGCGTGAGGATTCGGCCCTTTCACATCGTCGTGCTCACGCTGGAGGCTGGCTACACGCTCTTTCTTCTCTGGTGCGCCCTTACGCTGCGCAGCCAGCAGCGCAAGCTCATGCGGGGCTATGCGCAGCCGCATCCGGGCGGCAGGCTGGTCTTTGACCGTTACGGCATCGAGGACGCCTCGTCGGACGGCAGAAGCATGCGCCTGCCGTGGGCGGAGTACGAGCTGTGCGTGATCACGCCGGAGGTGCTCGTGCTGGCGCTGGGGAACATCATGTATTTCATGCCCGCCCGGTCGGAGACGGCTGAGCAGACCGTCGCGGCGCTTGCGCATTTCGGCCAAGCCGGGAGCGTGATGGATCTGCGCGGGAGCTGATCCCCGCGTCCTGAGCAGGCTGGACAGGGGCTGACGCGAAAAAAAGAGGAGCCGCCAAGGCCCCTCAAATGCGATGGAATCAGTCGATGTCGTCAGCCAAGGCGTCCTCAAGGACAGTGTAGTCGATGCCCGCCTGCTCTGCATAGGCTGCGCCCACGCTGTCCGGCGCGCAGAGCAGCGTCAGATGGGGACAGTCTGCGAACGCGCCCGCGTCGATCGCCTCGAGCGTGTCGGGCAGGTTCACATACAGCAGCACGCCGCACCCGGCGAACGCCCCGGCCCCGATGGACAGCATGCCCTCCGGCAGGACGATCTCCTGCGCCGCGATACCGGTGAGCGCGCCGTCGCCCACATGGGTGAGGCTGCCGGGCAGCACGAGCGCCTGAGCACAGCGCACCAGCACCTCGCACGTCGCGGTAAGGTCGTCCGCATAGCTTGCCGTGATCACGGCCCGGCCCGGCAGACCGGCGGTGATCAGCCCGTTTTCGTCCACCGAGGCGACCGCCGGGCGGCTGCTTTCGTACGTCAGCACGGGCGGCACTGCCGGCTCGGGCGAGAGCGACGCGCTCAGCTGCGCGGTATCGCCCGGGATCAGCTGCACGGCCTGCGGCGCGAGCGCCAGCGAGAGGCCCTCCAGCGGCACGGCGTAGATGGTGCCGTCGATGTATTCGTTCTTGGACGAGGCGAACACGAGCAGCATCCTGCCGTCGAGCGCCATGCGCCAGATGCGCTGCGTCTCGTCGCCGATGACGTATTCCAGGCGGCGTTCCCCGCTGCTGCGGCTGACGGAATACACCTTGTCCCACACGGCGTAGTAGATGCGGCTCTCGTCGGCGCAGACGGGGTCGCCCTTACCGAAGAAGCTGTAGGAGCCGGCGCTGTTGGCCGGGCTGTAGCTGAGCACCGCGCTGGAGCCTGCGCTCTCCCGCCAGGCGTAGATGGTGAATCGGCCATTGATGGGCGCGGCGTTGGTGTAGAAAATTGTATCGTCCAGTGCGGTCAGCGGCGTGGCCAGATCGATCCAGAAGAAATCCTCGTACTCTGCGCTGTCGGCGGGATAGGTCTCCTCCCAGTCGTGATGGCCGGTGGCGGTGATGCCCGTGTCGCTGCGCAGGAAATGGCTGTGGCACGCGCCCAGCGGCCTGTCGGGCGTCGGATCGTCCCAGGTCACGTCCAGGTGATACCAGTTGCCGCCGAGCTGCACCAGGTTCCAGGTGTGGTTCATCGCGCTGCTCACGACGGTCGCGTTCGGAATGCCCAGCTTGTTGAGCACCGCGCGCACGCCCAGCATGTACGCCTGGCACACGCCCGTGCCCTGGGCGAACAGCTCGTCCGGGCGGTAGATCGAATAGGACAGATCGTACTGGTAATTCACGCAGAAGTACTCGTTGATCCGCAGCAGCTTGCCCACCGTGGTGCTGGCCAGGTTGGCGTCGCGCACGATCCTGTTCACCGCAGCGTTGTACGCTGCGATGCGGCTGTTCAGCTCCGCGCCGCTGTACCTGTACTTCGGGAGGACGTAGATCAGAAGCCCCGTGTTCCCGTCGTAGGCATACGAATAGCTGCCGTCCACATAGAACAGCTCCGGGTGCGCGTTGAGCAGGTCGCGGTAAAGCAGGTTGAATTCATCGGACAGAAGACCGAATTCAGCGATGTCGATCCGCCCCTGCTGAATGCTCAGCCCCTCCAGCAGCGTGTCCTCGAGGCTGACCGCCGCATAGGTCGCGACACCGCCCAGCGGCGCGGGCGGCAGTGCGCCCTCGGCATACAGCTCCACATGATCCTGCGCGAGCTTCGTCTCCGCCGGGGCGCACACCGGCAGCGTCAGCATCAGCAGGACAATCAGCAGGGTCGTCAGTCGGTTGAACTTCATGGGCACGCACTCCTTTCCTGGGGCATGCGCGGCGGGGGCTGCGCCGCGCGCTGGCGTATGAATACAACCATTATAGCATATCCCTGCGCCGCCGGAATCCCCCTTCCGGGCGATTGCGCAGAAAAAAAGCGCCGGGACATTCCCGACGCTCTTTGTTTTGCGATTGGAGATTACTTCGCGTTCGCGGCAGCCTTCTCCAGCGCGGCGAGGTAATCGCCGACGGTCACGGTGACGCTGGCCTTCAGGTCAGCCTCGTCCGGCACCTTGGTGTGATGGCCGTCGCCACGGTCGAAGGTCTGCATGGCGAGCACTTCCTCGACGGTCTTGCCCACGCACCAGTCCTCCAGCGCGGCAGCCTGCTCGAACCACTCCTTGCCGATGGCGGAAGCGGGACGCATGCCGTACTCCTCGCCCTTCTCGACCTTGGTCTTGGGCTCGGCGTCGAAGTCAGCAGCAGCGCCGGCGGCGTCGAACGCGCCCTTGGCCTGCATCACGTCGAAGCGAACGGCGACGATCTTGCCGGCGTCGTCCAGGGTCACAGCGCACATGGTGGTGTTCGCGGCAACGGAGCCAGCCTTCTCGGCGGTGGCGGGGGTCACGGACACGGAGGTCACAGAGCCCAGGCCGGTGGCAGCCAGAGCGCCGGTCGCGACGGTCAGCAGCAGCGCCGCCATCAGCACAGCAGAAAGGATCTTCTTCATAAGTCTTCGTCTCCTTCTATATTCCGGGCGCTTTGCGCTCCCGGTTGATGAGGCAAATTGTACACGCCATTTATGGCAAAAGTGTGGCTTTTTCTCACTTTGTGAATCTTTTGCGCAATGCGCACGCACGCCCGGGCCGGATCGGACGCAGCCCCGCTCACCGAGCGGACCGGCTGCCTGTCAAACGGCTTCTCATCCGCCATCGCCTGAGTTACCGGCTCCGCCGGAAAGCAGCCCGTGCGCGGCAGAACGCGACGGTTTCCCGCATGATCGGCATCCTTTCCGGTCACGGCAGTAGCTGGTAGGCGTGGCGGCTCAGCCCGTCCCAGACGGCGGAGATCACCTTCGGCGCGCGCAGCGTCGCGCCGCTGAAGCCGTCGATATCCGGCGCGATCTCGCCCGGGCGGTACAGGCTGTTGACGGAGGCGATGTCCCTGCCCACCAGGGAATCGATCAGCGCCTGAAACTGCCCGGCGATCCCGCGCGCCGTGTCCGAGGCATTTTCGTCCAGGTAATCCTCTCCCTTGTATTGCAGCGTGCGGTAGGCGATGGACACAAAGCGGTTGTCCTCGATGGCGAACTCCAGCGCGATTTCCTCACCGCCATGCTCCCGATAGGAGCCGCGGTACACGCCGTCGGGATACGGCTCGGCAGCGGGCAGCTTGGTGGTGTCCACCAGCTTGTAGGGGTGGCGGTTGAGGCCGTCCCACAGGGCCGAGATGAGCTTGGAGGACTGCATCGTCGCCGTCGTCACCGCGTCCACGTCGTCCACGATGGCATAGGGGGCGTACAGGTCGTCGATGGCCTCCACGCCCTTGCCGATGAGATAGTCCGCCAGCTGGCGGTACTGTCGCAGCGTGGCCTTCTGGGTGTCGCTGGCGTCCTCGCTCATGTAGTCGCCATCCTTGTACTTCACCCCGCGATAGACGATGGAATCGAACACGCCGTCGCGCAGCTCAAACTGGATGGCGATCTGCTCGATGCCGCCGTCGTAATAAAAGCCCCGGTAGATGCCGTCCGAATAGGTCTGCGCCAGCGCGCCGGCGCACAGCAGCGTCATCGCGCAGAGCAGCATGGCTAAGCGTTTCATGGTAACCTCTCCTTTGCCGGGCGGGCGCCACGAATCGATTGACAACCCCGCCGAAAACTCCTACAATATAAAGCACACAACCACTGGAGGAATGCCTGTGAATCCCATCCTGATCGTGGACGACAACGAGCAGATCGTCCGCATCCTCACGCAATACACCCAGGCTGAGGGCTGGCCCTGCCTGGCCGCCCGCACGGGCGAGGAGGCGCTCTCCCTGTTTAGCAGCGCCGCGCCCTCCGTCATCCTGCTGGACATCATGCTCCCCGGCATCGACGGCCTGGAGGTCTGCCGCCGCATCCGGCGCGTCTCCGGCGTGCCGATCATCATGATCACCGCGCGCGACGAGGACGCGGACCGCATCCTGGGGCTGGACATCGGCGCGGACGACTACATCGTCAAGCCCTTCTCCCCCGGCGAGGTCATGGCGCGCATCCGCGCGGTGCTGCGCAGGCTCCCCGCGCAGACCGGCAGCGAGA
>JBJEYK010000203.1:0-5236 GCA_051886775.1 Candidatus Ventricola sp.
ATATCGGATACGTCCGCGCCGTCCTTCTGCGCCTGCTTGACGGAAGAATTCATGAACACCGTGCACCGGGAGCCAAGATCGACCGGCTTGCGCGCGGCCAGACCCAGCTGCGCGAACTCCGCGATGTCGTAGCCCAGCGCGTTGGCGAACGTCTGCAAAAACGAGCCGCAGCCCGAGGAGCAGGCCTCGTTGAGGAAGATGTTGTCGATCACGCCGTTGTGAATCTTGAAGCATTTGATGTCCTGACCGCCGATGTCGATGATGAAGTCGACATCAGGCATGAAGGCCTTCGCCGCGGTGAAGTGCGCTACCGTCTCCACCAGGCCGAAATCCACGCCGAACGCGCTGCGGATCAGATCCTCGCCGTAGCCCGTGACCGCACCGGCGCAGACACGCCAGTCGGGGTGCTCACGGCGCAGGTCGATGAGGAAGTCGCGCACATGGGGCACGGGGTCGCCGGAGTTGGACTGATAGCGGGTGAGCAGCAGCTCGCCCTCGCCGGAGACGACGACGGACTTGATCGTCGTGGAGCCGGAGTCGATGCCCAGGTACACGTCGCCCGTGTATCCGGCGGGATCGCGGCGACCGACCCTGGCCTGCGCGTGGCGCGCGCGGAAGGCTGCCAGTGCGGCTTCGTCGGCAAAGAGCGGGGGCAGCGCGTTGTAGCTCTCGGTGCTGTGGAAGGTGTCGATGGCCTCGATGCACTCGGCAAGCGGCGTTGCCTCCACCGCCTGATGCGCCGCGCCGAGCGCCACAAAGTACAGCGAATGCTCCGGGCACAGGCCGTGCAGACCGAGCGCCTCGTCAAAGCAGGCGCGCAGCTCGCCAAGGAACGTCAGCGGGCCGCCGAGGTAGACGACGTTGCCCTCGATCGGGCGGCCCTGCGCCAGGCCGGCGATGGTCTGGTTGACCACGGCCATGAAGATGGAGCGCGCTACGTCCGCGCGCTTGGCGCCCTGATTGAGCAGGGGCTGCACGTCGGTCTTGGCGAACACGCCGCAGCGGGAGGCGATGGTGTAGGTGCGCTCGGCATGGCGCGCCTCATCGTTCATTTCGGCGGGGGAGACGCCCAGCAGCGTGGCCATCTGGTCGATGAACGCGCCGGTGCCGCCCGCGCAGGAGCCGTTCATGCGCACCTCGAGCGTGCCCTGGAGGAAGAGGATCTTGGCGTCCTCGCCGCCCAGCTCGATGATCACGTCGGTGCCGGGCAGCAAAAGATCCGCGGCCACCTTGGTCGCGTAGACCTCCTGCACAAACGGGATGTGCGCGCCCAGCGCCAGGCCCATGCCGGCGGAGCCGGAGATGCTCAGGCAGGCGCGGCGCCCGCACACGACCTCCTGATCCAGCCGGGTCAGCAGCTCGCGGGTCTTCTGGGCGATGAGGGAGAAGTGACGGTCGTAGCAGGAATAGATGATCTTGCCCTGGGGGTCGAGCACGACGCATTTGATCGTCGTGGAGCCGATATCCAGGCCGATTCGCAGCGCATCAGACATCATAAGTGGGATCCTTTCTGAGGCGGTATACAATAGGAAATGAAGCGCACGGGCGACGCCGGCCGCCGCGCGTTGACAAGCAAAGCCATTTTTCAACACGTTATTATAAGCGAAACAGTTTTTTCTTTCAAGCGAAAACGAAAAACAGTCAATGATTGCATAAGGATGGAAGAAAGATTTCGTGAATCTTCGCCTTAATTTTTCTTGACGCGCCGGGGAAATGTCGGTCACTGCTTGAAGAAACGGCGGCGATCTGCTATAATCACAAGATGGTTGAATGTGTGCAGGCGCGGCATTGCCGCGCGGGAAGGGGGAGCGCCTTGGCCAGGCTGGAGGCATACGACAAATCGCTGGATTATTCCTACGCGCCCGGGCTTTTCCCGGCGACGGAATGCTTAAGGCACGCGCAGGGGCGCTGTCTGCGGCTGCTGCTGTCCTCCGCAAGCGAGGGGAGCGAGGGCGCGGCGGCGCTGCGCGAGGCGGCGCAGGCTGCGGGTATCCGCGTGGAGATTGCCGACCGCGCGCTGGAGCGCATCTCCAAAAAGGAAAACTGCTTCGCCGCGATGGTCTACAAAAAGCAGGAGGGCGCCTTCTCCGGCGGCGCGCCGCACATCGTCCTGCACCATCCCAGCGACAGCGGCAATCTCGGCACAATCCTGCGCACGGCGCTGGGCTTTGGCCTTGAGAACGTCGCCATCATCCGCCCCGCTGTCGATTCGGACGATCCGCGCGTCACGCGCGCGTCGATGGGCGCGGCCTTCTCGCTGAACGTGCGTCACTTCGATTCGTTCGAGGCCTATCGCGCCGAATACCCGGACAGGCAGCTGTTTCCGTTCATGCTCACGGGCGCGGTGCCGCTTCATGAGGCGGTTGCGCAGGTCAGCGGGCCGTATGCACTCGTCTTCGGCAACGAAGCCAGCGGCCTGCCGGATGAATTCGCAGGCTATGGCATCAGTACGCTGATCCCGCACAGCGGTCGGATCGATTCGCTCAATCTGGCGATTGCCGCGGGCATCGGCATGTACGCCTTTACACAGAACAGGAGGAACCTGGAATGAAAATCGTTGTGGACGCCATGGGCGGCGACTTCGCGCCCAAGGTCAATGTCGACGGTGCGATCGACGCGCTGCGCGAGTTTGCCGACGTGGAGATCATCCTCGCCGGCCCGCAGGCGCTGCTGGAGCAGACCATCGGCGAGTATGCCGATCAGGCAGCCTACGCGGCGGTGAAGGATCGCCTGAGCATCGCGGACGCGCCGGAGGTGATCACCACCGAGGAGCACCCCGTCATGGCGCTGCGCCGCAAGAAGAACTCCACCTTCAACGTGGGCATGGAGCTGGTGCGCCGTAAGGAGGCGCAGGCCTTCGTCTCCGCCGGCTCGACCGGCGCGGTCATGGCAGGCGCGATGTTCAGGATCGGGCGCATCAAGGGCATTGGCCGCCCGGCGCTGGCCGCGCCGATGCCGGTGCCCGGGCGCACGATGCTGCTGGTGGACGCCGGCGCGAATACCGACTGCAAGCCCGAGTGGATCAACCAGTTCGCCATGATGGGCAGCATCTACATGAACCGCGTGATGGGCGTGGAGACGCCGGAGGTCGGCCTGGTCAATATCGGCGTGGAGGCGGCCAAGGGCAACGAGCAGGCCCAGCAGGCGTACGCGCTGATGCAGGCGCAGAGTGTGTACAGGTTCATCGGCAATGTCGAGGCGCGCGATACGCTGGCGGGTCAGTGCGACGTGCTGGCGGCGGACGGCTTCATCGGCAACGTCGTACTCAAGAACACCGAGGGTACGATCTCCGCGCTGTTCAAGCTGCTCAAGCAGGGGCTGCTTGGCTCCGCAAAGGGCAAGATCGCCGCGCTGCTGGCAAAGGACACCTTCAAGTCGCTCAAAAGCAGCTTTGATTCCACAGAGGTCGGCGGCGTGCCGCTGCTGGGCGTGGAGGGCGCGGTCATCAAGGCGCACGGCAATTCCAATGCCCGCGCGATCTTCTGTGCGATCCGCCAGGCCCGCCGCGTCGTGGAGTCCGGCGTGGTCGACCTGATCCGCGAGGGCGTGGCGCAGCTGGGCAAGACGGACGGGGGCCTGGAATAACCGATAACAGTCCAATCGACAAGTCAATTCATGAAGGAGGAAACCGCTATGATGGAGAAATTGGTGGCCATGGTGGCCGAGCAGCTGGGCGTGGACGCTTCCGAGGTGAAGCCGGAGAGCCGCCTGAAGGAGGACCTGCAGGCGGACAGCGCGTCCGTGATGATGCTGGTGATGGATGTGGAGAGCGAGTTCGGCATCGAGGTCGAGGACGACGCGATCGAAAAGGTCAAGACCGTTGCCGACATGGCCAACTACATTCAGGCAAAGCTGTAAAGCGATCGACCGCTGCCCGGCGCGCGCGCCCGGCAGCGGCTTTCCCGTGTATTTCATTTGGCGCGAGGGGCTTGTGCGAAGCGAAATGGACGGGGCCAAGAAAGGAAGCACGATGAATTATTCTTCGCTCGAACGGCGGATTGGCCATCAGTTCGCCGATATCGCGCTGCTGGATCTGGCGATGACGCATCCGTCGTACGCGCTCCAGCACAAGTGCCAGGACAATCAGCGCCTGGAGTTTCTGGGCGACGCAGTGCTGGAGACCTGCGTCAGCCGCGTGATCTATCACAAGTATCCCCGCCTGAAGGAGGGGCAGCTCACCCGCCGCCGCGCCGCGCTGGTGTGCGAGGCGAATCTCGCGCAGGCCGCCCGGCGCTTCGGGCTGGGCAGCTTCCTCAAGCTCGACCGCGGCGAGGAGGTCGTCGGCGGCAGGGAGAATCCCTCCATCCTGGCCGACACGATGGAGGCGGTGATCGCCGCCGTGTATCTGGACGCAGGCATGGACAAGGCCGCGAAGCTGGTCGATCTGGCGATGGGCGACTACGAGTCCGCCGCGTGCAGCGACCGCGACGCCAAGAGCGCCCTGCAGGAGTACCTTCAGGCGCTTGGCGAGGAGACGCCCACCTACGAGATCATCGGCCAGGACGGCCCGCCGCATGCGCGCGTGTTCACGGCGCGCGTGCTCCGCGCGGACGGCACAGAGCTGGGCCGCGGCGAGGGCGCGCGCAAGCAGCGCGCCGAGGAGGCCGCCGCGCAGATGGCGCTGCAGGCCCTGGGCCAGGCGCAGCGCGCGTGAGCGGCGATCAAGCATGAAAGGAGTCGCGTGCATTGCGGCTAAAGAGACTGGAAATCTACGGCTTCAAGTCGTTTGCGGACAGGACGGTCGTCGTCTTTGACCAGGGCATCACCGGCATCGTCGGCCCCAACGGCAGCGGCAAGTCCAACCTGTCGGACGCGGTGCGCTGGGTGCTGGGCGAGCAGAGCGCCAAGGCGCTGCGCGGCGGCAAGATGGAGGACGTCATCTTCAATGGCACGCAGAAGCGCAAGCGTCTGGGCTATTGCGAGGTATCGCTCGTCTTCGACAACGAGGATCACGCGCTTGCTGTGGACTTTGCGGAGGTCATGATCACAAGGCGCGTCTACCGCAGCGGCGAGGGCGAATACTACATCAACAAGGCATCCTGCCGCCTGCGCGACATCATCGAGCTCTTTCGCGACACGGGCGTGGGCAAGGAGGGCTATTCGATCATCGGCCAGGGGCGAATCGGTGAAATCCTCTCCCAGAAGAGCGAGGATCGCCGAGGCATCTTCGAGGAGGCCGCCGGCATCGTCAAATACCGCACGCGCAAGGAGGAGAGCGAGAAGCGCCTGTCCAACA